>DAOTUR010000420.1:0-10507 GCA_034436915.1 Anaerolineae bacterium | reverse complement strand
ATCTTGCCTTCGGCCTCATTCACTTCCACTCCTTTTGCGTGTCGCATCTCGCTCCCCTTTTTTTGAGATGATTATACCCCTTTCTCTTCTGCTTATCGACTTCCGCGAAGCTGTACTAGAGGAGACGTGCGACAGCATTGACATTTGTATATGATGATATTATAATATATTTCTATGAAAAACGATTCTATCGACTTCCTGCTCACACAATGGCAAGCTCAACGACCTGATCTTGAGACTTCACCTCTTGGGTTGTTAGGGCGGATTTTACGTGCTGAAAAATATTTAGCTTCGCGGCTGACGATGCTCTTACAGGCGCATCACCTCCAGATTGGAGAGTATGATGTGCTTGTCACGCTGCGTACCATCGGCGCTCCCTACCGTTCAACCCCAGGGGAGTTGATGGAAACGCTTCTTCTCTCGTCTGGGGCGATGACCAATCGGATTGATGGGCTGGAAAAGAAGCGGCTCGTGCAGCGAGAACCAAGCTATCGGGATCGGCGTTCCATTGAGGTGCTGCTCACACCGCAGGGTCTCAGGCTGATCGATAAACTCATGGTTGAGTACATTGAAACCACAAAGGATGCCTTTAAGCACCTCTCGACTGAGGAGCAGCAAGAGCTGACATCGCTGCTGCGCCGCCTGCTTGAAGGGCTGGAGCCAACGCGCAGGCAGAAATAAAGCGTTATTTGCACCACAAAATATGCTTTGTAATTGACATGCAAAAAAAAGGTGTGTTATTCGTAACAGAGCACAGACACACCTCAGTCCCAGGCTACTTATGGTGGATGACAGGCCACCGGAATACAAATGGGGTGAACGCTGCACCTATGAGCGTTAACCCCATTTGATTCATATTCTTCCCCCCACCTCATTCTATGACGATGCCGCGCATGTCCCCAGTTGATACACCTCTTCCTGCTGGCAGAGCAGGGGGCGGGCGTAACGATTCTGGATGGCAAACTCAACCACCTGCTCCGGCGTGAGATCGAGCCGCCACACGCGGGCCGTGCGATCCTGTGCGCCGCTGATGAAGAATTTGCTGTCAGGGCTGATCGCAACCTCCTGAATCCAATCGCTGTGTCCGGTAAAACGATGTAACTCTTCGCCTGTTGCCACATCCCACAGGCGAATCGTGGTGTCCTGCGAGGTGGTGAGCAAGAATTTGCCATCCGATGTAAAGGCCAGCCCGAAGGTGTTGCCATTGTGTCCGCTAAAGCGCCGCACTTCCGTGCCCGTTTTGGCGTCCCACAGGCGCACCGAGTCATCCCACGAACTGCTCACGATCTGGGTTCCATCCGGGCTGTAAATCGCTTCATTGACCATCTCTGTATGGCCTTGCAGCGTCAGGATCAGGCGGTCTGAATTGGCATCCCACACACGCACCGTCTTATCGGCCCCACCTGTGACAAAGGTTTGACCATCCGGCGCAAAGGCCACGCCGTTGAAATCGTCGCTAGCGGGGTCGGCATCGGGGACTTGATAGGTACGCAGCAGTTCGCCCGTGTCGATAGCCCACAGGCGCACCGTCCCATCCGCCGAGGCGGAGAGCAGGCGCGTCTGATCCTGATTGACGGACAGCTTATACACCTTGTCTTCATGGCCCGTGAAGGTGCGGAGTGATTTTCCGTTGGTCACGTCCCACAGGATAATCTGCTTATCCCAACTGCCGGAGATCAGGCGCATGTCGTCCAGGAAGACCACTGCATCAACTGTGTTGGTATGGCCTTTCAGCGTTTGTAGCGTCTCACCTGTGGCAGGGTTCCAGATGCGAATGCTCGTATCGGGTGCAGGCTGGCCTTCGGCGGGCGCACGCAGCGGCCCGCTGCCGATTGCGGCCAGTGTGCCGCTGGGACTCAAGGCCGCTGACCAGACCCAATCTGTGCTCTCTTTGTACATTCTGATCTCATCCCGATTCTTGAGATCAACCAGCCAGGCGCTTGAGTCAATTTTCCTCTCAACAAAGGCATTATTGCCCGCGTTGCCGCCGCCCAGGATCAGATAATCGCTGGTCGGGCTGTAATCCAGGCTCAAGATGCGATCATTGAAGCCAACGAAGCGCATGAGCTGTAAGCTGCGGCGAATATCCCACAGCGTCACATCGCCATCCCAACCCGTCGACACGAGCGTCTTGCCATCGCTGCTGTACACCACATCGCTGATGATATTGGCATGGGCAAACAGGCGGCTGATCTCCTGACCATTCACCGTGTCATAGAAGCGAATTGTGCCGCGATTGCTGCCATCCCACACCCCAACGGCGATCACCTGGGCATCGGGGCGGAAGGCAATCGCCCGCACGAAGCCGGATTTCGGCTCAATCGTGAGGCGCTCTAAGCCAGTGGCGACCTCCCAGATTTTGACGACACGCTCTACTTTATCGGTGCTGGTATCGGCAATCGTTTCATCGGCAGAGGAGGAGGCGATTAATGCGCCGTTAGCCGAATAATCGACGCGCAGAACCACGCCGATATGCCCTGTGAATGTGCGAATGGTCTCCCCGCTTTTGACATCCCACAGGCGCAGGATGTGATCATCGCCGCCCGATACAAGGCGTGCTCCATCCGGGCTGAAATCAATATCGTTGACGCTGCCTGTGTGTCCGGTCAGGGTGCGAATGAGCGTGGCATTGGCGGCGTCGTACAGGCGAATGTTTCCATCGGCCAGCGAGACCGCAACCAGCGTTCCATCCGGGCTGAGGAGGGCCTCGGTGACGCGGATATCGGTCACGATGATGGTTTGCGTAGCAAGCTCGCTGGCTGTCTCGCGGATATGAATATGTCCATCCGCCGTCGCCGTAATGATCTGTTTTCCATCCGCGCTGAAATGGGCGGCGATGGTCGAGCCATTGTCATTGGTCAGGCGGTAGCGCACCCCAGGCGCATAGGCCATCGTGGACAGGACGCGCATGACTTCGGCCACAGGCGGCTTATACACCTCTGCCGATTTAAGCGCGAGGGTGAGGGCGAGGGGCATATTGCCCTCATTCTGGGCATTGCGGGCCCCGCCGGACAGGGCCAGACTCTGCGCCTCAGATGCATTCAATTTGGCTTCTTCGGCGCTGCGCTGGGCTTCTCCCAGAGCGCCTTCGGCCACCTGTTTGGCTTCCTGGGCGGCGTTGCGCTGGGTGAAGGCATACACGGCAAAGACGCCAACGCCCAGCGCCAGAATCGTCATCACAATCGATACCAGACGCAGGCGGTCACGTTCGCGTTTGTCGCGCAGGGCATCCTGGGCTTCGCGCTCCCGTTCAGCGGCGATCTGAGCATCGCGGGCAGCAATACTGGCCTTGAGATAATCTGATTCCAGTGTATTGAGGGAAATCGTGCCGCTGTTGATCTCGTCTTCAAACTGCTGCAATTGCAGCCCTCGCGTCAGAAAGCTGTTTTCATTCTTCGAGCGCCGCCATTCTTCCGCCGCTGCTGCCAGCCGCCGCTGGAGACGCAGTGCCTCACGATTTTCATCCAGCCAACCGCGCAGCCGCTCCCAACGGCGAATCAGCGCTTCGTGGGCGACTTCAACGGTGGCGCTACGCGACTGCTGATCATGATCGAACGTCAGCAGGCGGTAGCGGCCAAAGGTATTCATGGCCTTTTGCATCCGCGCCTGTTCCCCCTCAATCGAGAGCAGTTCGGATTGCAGCACACGGCGGCGCGTGTCCTCCGTGCCATCGCCCAGGGTGACGAGGCGCAGGAACATCTGGCGCGTTGCCTCCTGCGTGGTCGTCTCAAAGCTCTGGTAGACCTCTTCGGCGCGGCGGGCCAGCGCCCCGGATGTGCCGCCAATCTGTCGATAGGAGTCCAGCGTGAGCCGCGTGCCTGCCCGCCGCTCGAATAATTCTGTGAGGGCATATTGCAGCAGTGGCAGCGCCCCCGGCTCCTGACTGACCTCATCTTTGATCGTCTGGATCAAGCCTGGCTCAATCACCGCCCCCACCCGCGAGGCCGGGCCGGAGATGGCCTCTTCCAGTTCCTCTTCGCTGAGGGGCAGCACCAATTCTGTGCGCGTGCGGATGAGTTCGCCAAAGCGCGGGTAGAGCAGGGGCTTGTCATAGAAATCGGCGCGGATGGTAATGATAATCTTGGCGCGGCTGCGCGGATCGTTCACCACCTCCATGATGGCATTCAAAAACTTGACCCGCGTCGCTTCATCATCGACCATCGTGAAGATTTCTTCAAACTGGTCGATGAGCAGGATCAGGCGGGCTTCGTCATTGGGGATAATGCGCTTGAGGACACGCGCAAAGCCGCGCTCATCCTCTTCCAATTGCACATGCAGGTTGGGGATATCAGCGGCGGCCACGCTCAGCAGCGCCGCCTCCAATTCTTCAAATGGGTGTGTGCCGGGAACCATTTCCGTCATATACCAGCGCGTCTCGCTGCCCAGTGCCCCCTGCTGAATCGCAGGCAGAAGCCCGGCCTTGACGACGCTTGATTTGCCGGAGCCGGACGGCCCGACCACCGCAAGGAAATTGCTGTGATCTGTCGTATTCCGCAGGCGATCCAGCAGGCGGTTGATGAGCGTCTCGCGCCCAAAGAAATCTGCCGCGTCCGACTGCTGGAAGGCCCGCAGCCCTTTATAGGGATTCTTGGCGATGAAAGGCGCAGGCGTCATCTCCAGCGACAGGGTACGCTCGATGGGCAGTCCGCCCGTCGGGGTGCGTTCCATGCTGTCCAGCGCGGCCCGTTGAAATTCGAGCACAAATTCGAGGGCGCTGGAATAACGCTCATTCGGGTCTTTGCTGGTCGCCCGCTGGATGATGAAATTGAGCGTGTCGGGTAAATCGGGCCGTTTTTCTTGCAGATTGGGCAGCGGTTCGCTCAACTGCTTGAAAAGAATCGTGGCGGCGCTCTCATCGAAGAAGGGCTTTGACCCGGTGAGGGATTCATAGGCGACAATGCCCAGGGCGTAAATATCGCTGCGGGCGGACGCAATCTCGCCGCGAATCTGCTCCGGCGCGAGGTAGGCCGGGGTTCCCAGGATGGAATCTTTGGTCAGGTTGGCGGCTGATCCGGTGTCTTTGGCGATGCCAAAATCGACCAGATAAAAATTGCCGTGCTCATCCAGCAAAATATTATCGCTCTTGAGATCGCGGTGGATGACGCCGCTGTTGTGGGCAAATGTGAGCGCTGACCCCATCTGCGACAGCATCTGGGCCACACGCGGGGCCGACCACTGCTCCTCGCGGACGAGTGAATCGCGCACGCTGCCACCGCGCAAATAGCGCATGACCAGACAGGCAGAATTGGGTTCACGCCAATAATCGTACAGCGGCACGATATGCGGATGCTCCAGGCGGGCGACAAGCTGGGCTTCCGTGTCAAAACGGCGGATGAAATCGGGATGATTGGCATATTCAGGGAGAATAATTTTAATGGCAACTTCGCGCTCGATGCCAGTCTGTATGGCACGATAAACCGCACCGAAGCCGCCTGCGCCGACGCGCTCGAGAATGCGGTAGGTTTTTAAAACTTGTCCTATCTGAAGCTCCATCCAACAACCCTATCTTGCTACTGCATAAGCGTGGCAGATACGAATTTAAAACATCTCCCAAACCGATATTATGCGCTATTACGAGGCAAAAACCAAATCATGATTTGCGATGCAAAACGATGAATCGGCATGAATGTTTGAGATGAGACTTAATAACAACACGTTTTTTGCGCGATAGTCCCCTCACAAATGAGGGATTTTGCCGTTTATTTCAGGTATATGATAGGCCGTATCGAGTGGATACGTGGGGAGATGGTAGGATCATGCGCGACAAACGGAAGACGCATGAGATAGCAATCAGCACTCATCAGCAGTCAATGCGGCTGTATCGCTGTCTGCGCTTAAGTCGCACACACGACATTCAAGTCAATGCCAGCTCAGACGAGTGCCGTACTTATCTGGAGAGCCTGTGCCAGCACACGGCAGAATCATCGCATCTGAGCACACCTGTCGGCACAGGCATCCAGCGTCATGCTATGATGATCAAGTCACCGCGTGTTGAACCAGCGGGCGAAGGATATGTGGCCTCTGATCAGCACGCGGCATCCGCTCTCACCAGAGGCTAAAGCCGTCTGCTAGGGATTACGAAGCACCGTAAACGGGGCTCATGGTGAGGGAGCAGGCGGGTTTGTAGCCCCATTCATGGGGCTTTGTCGCTGTAGGCGGACGATTTTAGCCTGCGACAACGCGGCAAGCAATGTCCTTAAAAGATGGATTGGCTTAAGTTGGTGCATATGGGACACGGCCAACTGCATCCCGACCATAAATTCTCACTCAGTATTGCTGAGTTTTCTCTGTGACGAGACATGCACCACTGGTTATTTATTTTCATATCGACTTTCCCAATGGTGCGATAGACACAGAGGCGGCTCCCATGCATCCCTCGGTACAAACCAGGGCAATTCCGCCGTTCAGCAGCGGATGCACAGCGTCTTCCAGATCAAAAACGAGCTGATGATTGATGCGTGCTTGCAAACGAGAGCCGGAGACGCTCAAATGCAGATCATAAGCGCGTTCAAATGTCCACTCATAGGGTATTTCTGCCAGCACAGTGCGCCCATCCAGAGCTTTTACGAGGCGTACTGTCTGATCCTGACACAGCAGCAGGGCGTAATAACGCTGCAAGCCCTGCACACGGGCTGCAATGCCGGCTTCAGCACTCATGTGAGCTACAACAGCGGCAGTCACCTCATAATCATCCCAATCGCGCCCGCCTTGCATAATCAAGCCTGTCCCTGAGTTTTGCGAGATGCGGAAGGCTTCCGTAAACCATGCATCAAAGTGATGTGCTCCATTGACCCAGGCTTGCTGCCACAGACCGCCCCCTGTGGTTGGACGTCCAAACGTCGTATTCGGCACGCCGCTCCATGTGAGGAAGTCGAGATAGACGCTCCCACGGGTCGCAGAGACCTCAGTCGTCAGTTCGATGCCGATGGTCGCAATCGGGGAGCCTTGCGTTTCAGGGATGATCCACGTTATGGCCCCAGAAGCTCCTGTGCTCAGCGTGATGAGGGGGCCAGAGATGCGGAACAGCTTATTCTCTGCCTGATACACCTCAATATAAATCTGCGCTGACACGACCCCCTTGTTCATTGCATCGGCGCTGAGGCTGACATGGGCTGTTTGCCCTGTAAAGAGCGTCGGTGAGGCGTGAAGCTGGTAGCCAATCATGTTGATGGCATCAGGTGGAATAAACGTAGGAGTAGAGGTGCGGGCGGCTCCATGCGTTGTTTCATAATGCAGCGCCAGACTGCGTGTGCCTGCGTCACTGTGTCCAGCGACGTTTTCGAGGATGAGAGTCTCAGGCGTGTCTGTGGTAAATCCCTGCACCGAGCCGGGCAGTTCAAAGTGAAAACGGCTGGCGTTTTTAGGCTCAAGACGGTGTAGACCAGCAAGAGTCCGACCCGCGTTGACGAGATGATACGTCTCCTGGACAGCATCCGTGATCGCCCGTCCGCCATCGGCGGTCGGCAAATACAAACGATCTGCCACAGGCCCTCGCCAATCGGCATCAGCCTCGATGCCCGCCAGCCCATTCTTGATGCCGAGCAGACAACCGACATTGCCGGAGTTGCAATCCGTATCCCAACCGGAGGTGTTGACAATCATCAGAGATTTCTGGAAATTATCATCGCCATACAACAAGCTCAGGATAATCAGGGCATGATTGGGCACAATATGGCAGTTGCCACCCCATTGAGCGTAACCATACTGGGCCGCGATCTTTTCACGGGTGGTGCGCCAATCGGGGTATTGGCTGTGCCACTCGCGGATGTCGCCAATCATGCGTTGAATCACCGAGCTACGCGGGATCAGGCTCAGCGCCGTATTCAGCAGGGTGTTGATGTCGCCTTCCACATACGCCTGTGATTCCATTGCGGCAATCACCTGCGCGGCATAAATGGCCTCTCCATCGTGGCTCACGCTCGCGGCGCGGCGGGCGAGATCCGCTGCTCGCTCAGGATCACCGGGCGCGACCATCGCCCAGCCATCAATGAAAATTTGAGCGCCGATTTGCTCGGCAACGATTTGACTGTTGAGCGCCGCTGAGCCACTTCGAGGGGATTGAATGCCATTTTTCAAGCGTAAATACGCCGTATGCTCGGTGGAGTTGCCCATGCCGCCCCACCACAGGATCGTGCGATTCTCGATGATATAGTTGAGCCACGTTTGACCAATCTGAGCCGCTGTCACATCGGGAGCATAATCATAATCCGCCAGTGCACGCACAAATGTGAACGTGCCTGATAAATCATCATCAGTCACAACCAGCGGCACACCGCGCTTCTCATTGACATAAAAATGGATCTCACCCAACTGCCGCATAATGTCGTCATACGACCACTGCTCAAATGGGCGTCCCAGATAAACGCCAATCATTTTCCCCAGAACGCCTGCGTATGTATGTTCAAGATAATTGTTTGGCAGTGTCATTGCGTGTCCTTTTCATGATGGGTAAAGGAATACAGTGTTGAATTCCGCGCTGAGATAGATAATTAAAGATTACTTGCACCGGATCCAGGGTAAATACAGTCGAATTGCTGTGTCGCTCTACTTTACCTTGTCCATGCCGCGTCGTCAGGGAGCGACTTTCGCTATTGTGAATGAGGATGGCTTCAAAACCGGAACGGGTGTTGCCATCTAATGATAAAGCGCCTCGATACCCCTGGTGCTGCACGGTCAGCAAATCGAGGTCGAAAGATGGATATTCACCGGTGCGATGCAAGACATTGAGGTGAAGCTGACCGATCACGCGCTGCCCCTTATTCCTCTACAGGCTTCCATTCTGCCTGGTAAATTGGATCGCGCAGCTTTTTCACCGCCCGCACAATCCGACTCATCTCAAAGGTGCGCTGCGCCATCGCGGCGATGCTCACCTGTCCGAACTCCACCACGCATGTCCGCAGGATATCATTGAGTGGCGCAGTCCATTTTGTGGGCAGGGCTGCCGCGCCTAGCACCAAACCCACCACTGAACCTGCGGTAGCGCCGTTGCAGTCGGTATCATCGCCATACTGCACCGCAATAGTGATCGTCCGCTCGAAGATAACCGCTGGGGACTCATGCCCGTCGTCCCAGCCGTAAAGCAGTGCAGCGGCGACATAACAGGCATTGTTGATCGTGCCGCCACTGCCATAATAACCATAGGCTTCAGCAATGCGGCAGCCAGTTTTTCCCCAATCCTGATCTGTGCGTACCCACTCAATCGTTTGTAAGATCGCTTCGGCAAAGCGCGATTTATGCGGAATCTGGGCCAGACCAGCACAAATAATCATCTCCATATCTAAGAGCGTGAATGCTGCCGCGTTCATCGCTGCCACCCACAACGCCCCGTAGATACCTGTTTTGCGATGTGTGAGATAAGCATCTCGCCAGGCAAACTCGGCTGCCATTTCCGGGCTGCCTGGGCAGATATAACCGTAAACATCCGTGCGGATTTGCGCGCCGATCCATTCGATGCCCGGATTCATATAATCAATGAGCGACTCGACATCAACTCCTGTCGGGTTTTGTTCGCCTACGGCTGTTGCAAGATTAAGGTAGATGGCGTGTTCTGGTCCCCATGTCCACCAGAAAGGAATGGACTCTAACCAATTCATGCCAACATCAAGTGTCGTAAATTCGACACCCTTGCGCTCTAATAATTTGAGAGCGAGACACATATAGTTGAGATCGTCATCTTCCTGGGCGTACTGAACATAGCCGCGCATACTTGGCACACAGTCGCGCCGAAGTAAGATTCTGGCGCTCTGTGATTGTGTAGGCACATAATTGTCGAGTGGGAAGGCATCTGCACCTTCCAGGTATTCCTTGATTTGTGCGGCGGTTAAGCCTTCCTCCAGCGGTTTGCCCAGGATGCAGCCCACCACACGGCCTAACCATGCGCCATGAATTTTCGCTGCGATCTCACGTTCCGCCAGATAAAAACGTGGCAGTGTCACAGATGCCGGACGTTCCGCGCGGATTCCAGCGAGATCGGAGGGTTCGATGTAATGCCAATCCGGGCGCATCGGCGCAGCTTTAACGCGTTCGTATAAGGCGATCAATGAGTCGTAACTATTGATCGCCGTTTTCCATTCTTCGCGCAGTCCATTGATGACATAGCCCTGAAATTCGCGTTCATTGATCTCATGCCGAAGCCGTTCGGCGATGACTTCCTTCGAAAGGTGCATGGTATGTCCTTCTATACTGGCAAACAGGAAAGTGAAGTGTCGATAGAGGGTAGCGGTGTTTGCCGCTACCTTATGTGATAGATGATTTGTGCCTAACGCAGCGGCGGGGCATACGGTTGACGCGGTGCACCACCGCCACCGATGCTGTTCGAACTGTTGTTATCAATGATGTGTAGTGCGTCAAAAATTGCCCATACGTCGGTCAACCAAGCGGGCGGGTTCTCCCAATCCACGTTGTCGGGTGTCTCAAAGCTGAAGCCATAGGTTTGCTCAAAGTCATCGAGTACTGCCCCTTCCACCCCAAACTGGAAGACATTGAGCACTGCGTCATCGACTACATA
>DAOTUR010000419.1:0-8764 GCA_034436915.1 Anaerolineae bacterium | reverse complement strand
AGGCTAAAGCCACCGCCTGAGTAAAGGACAAGCCCGCTAAAGGGGCTGTTCCAAAGTGTGCAGGCTAAAAATAGCCCCCTTGAGGGGGCTTAGTTTTGATAAGGCGGGGGCTTGAGCCTCCGACGCGCCCGCCGAACCCGACCACAAGGAGAACAAAATCCTTAAGTTGGTGTACATGGGACACGGCACGCCGTATCCTTACACAACCGTCCATTGTGACGTGTAGGGGCGCGATGGATCGCGCCCTGATGGATTTGTAGGATATGCCCTAAACGCAAAAGCGGGCGGGCCTCCTATGAGACACGCCCGCTTTTGAAATTATCATAAAGACAGGATATGCATCCTGTCTCGTCATAGCATGTTAGTCGTCTATATCATCCATCGGCAGCGGTGCCGCGCTGACCAGAGGGGCAGCCGGCGCAGAGGGGGTGTGGGGAGGGGTATGGGAAGGAGTGTGGGAAGGGGCGTGGGAAGAGGCGTGAGAGCCGACGTTCATCAAGCCCGTATCAGGCTGTGCGCGGCGTTCTTTGTCCTCATCCTTGCCAAAGTTGATGATTTCACCGCTGGTGCTGATGGCTTCGACAGCCAGCCCCAGGCTTTGCAGTTCCTTCACCAACACGCGGAAGCTGGTCGGGATGCCCGGTTCTTCAATCGGGTCGCCCTTCACGATGGCTTCATACGTCTTGACGCGCCCATTCACATCATCGGACTTGACGGTGAGCATTTCCTGGAGCGTATAAGCTGCGCCATAGGCTTCCAGCGCCCACACTTCCATTTCACCGAAGCGCTGACCGCCGAACTGCGCCTTACCACCCAATGGCTGCTGCGTCACAAGGCTGTAGGGGCCTGTCGAGCGGGCATGGGCCTTGTCTTCGACAAGATGCGCCAGCTTGAGCATATGGACGTAGCCAACCGCGACGTGATTGTCGAATTCGTCACCCGTGCGGCCATCGAACAGGCGGTGCTTGCCGTAGTGCGGCACAGGTTCAGCCGTATCGAACATGACACGGTTGGCGATTTCAAACAGCGCTTTCTGGTCGATGATCGCCGGGATCGGTCTGTCAGGCGCTTTGGCCTTGATCCACAGACGCACCGATACTTCAATCGCGGTCTGGTCGATGCGCTGGCGCTCGGAGAGGAGTTTCTCTTCGGGAATCCACATCAGCACATCTTCCGGGTTGTAACCCTGTTCACGAATCCACTCGCGCAGGACAGCGCGGCGGGCATAGACGACCTGTGTGTTCAGCTTGTCGGCATCGTAATCAGGATTATCGGCCAGCCATGCATACACATACAGGCGGCAGACTTCGGCATCATCTTCAAGCTGATCGGGCGAGTAATGTTCTTTCGACCATTCCATCGCCTTCTCGGTGATGTCCTTCCAGGCATAATCCATCATCCAGGCACGGCCCAGTTCCGCCTGAATTTCCAGCTCATCCGCCCCATCAAACACCGGGGTGATGGCGCGGAAGCCCATGCGATCTGCCGCCCAACCCAGATGCAGTTCCAGCACCTGACCGATATTCATACGGCCCGGCACGCCTGTCGGGTTGAGGATGATTTCCACCGGACGACCATCGCCCAGATAGGGCATGTCTTCGATGGCGACGACGCGGGAGATAACGCCTTTGTTGCCGTGACGTCCGGCCATCTTGTCACCGACGGTCAGCTTGCGGCGCTGGGCAATGGCGACACGCACCATCTTCTCCACGCCTGCGGGCAGATCGGGGTGTTCTTCGCGGGTGAAGGTCTTCACATCGACGACCTTACCGCGATCCCCGTGCGGCAAACGCAGCGAGGAGTCTTTCACTTCACGGGCCTGCTCACCGAAGATAGCCCGCAGCAGTTTTTCTTCCGGCGAGAGTTCTTTTTCGCCTTTGGGCGTGATCTTACCGACGAGAATATCGTTCGGGCCGACCTCAGCGCCAATGCGGACAATACCCTCTTCGTCCAGGTCTTTCAGGGCGTCTTCACCGACATTCGGGATGTCGTAGGTGATTTCCTCCGGCCCCAGTTTGGTATCGCGGGCTTCCACTTCATGTTTCTCGATGTGGATGCTGGTGAATTTGTCGCGGCGCAGCATTTCTTCGCTGATGAGCAGCGCATCTTCGTAGTTGCCACCATCCCAGCAGACGAAGGCCGCCAGCACATCGTGTCCCAGGGCCAGATTGCCCTGATAGGTCGAGGAGCTGTCTGCCAGCACGTCGCCCACCTTGATGCGCTGACCCTTGAAGACAATCGGGCGCTGATCAATGCAGGTTGACTGATTGGAACGATGATACTTACGCAGCATGTAGCGCTTCTCATCACCGTTCTCCAGGCGCACGATAATGCGTTCGCCCGTCACGCTGATGATTTCGCCCGTCACATCCGACACCAGAACCTGACCGCTGTCATAGGCCGCCTGATCTTCCATGCCTGTGCTGACAATCGGCACTTCCGGCTGGAGCAGAGGCACGGCCTGGCGCTGCATGTTCGATCCCATGAGGGCGCGGTTGGCGTCATCGTGTTCCAGGAACGGAATGAGCGCGGCACTGATGCCCACGATCTGACGTGGAGCGATATCGATGTAATCGACCTTCTGCACGGGTGTCGTGAGGAAGCCCTGCTTGTGACGTGCTGACACGCGCGGATTGGCGAACTCGTTGTAATCGTTCAGGATCGAATTCGCCTGGGCGATAATGTAGTTGTCTTCCTGGTCAGCATTGAGATATTCAATTTCCGGCATGACGAAGGGGATGACCGGGATTTTATCTAGGTTGGCCTTCTTCAGCGCGGCGATGATCGGGGCGGTAAACTGTGCGCCTTCCGCGATCAAAACCTTGCCGTGACTGTCTTCAATATCCTCGCGGGCGGTGCGGCCTACCAGACGATCATCGCCCACCTCAACGAATTTTTGTACCTTGCGGTACGGCGTCTCGATGAAGCCAAACTCGTTCACACGGGCATAGCTCGCCAGACGACCAATCAAACCGATGTTCGGGCCTTCCGGCGTCTCAATCGGGCAGATACGACCATAATGGCTGTGATGAACGTCGCGCACATCGAAGCCGGCACGCTCACGACGCAGACCGCCTGGGCCAAGCGCGGACAAGGTACGCTTGTGCGTCAGTTCGGCCAGCGGGTTGGTCTGTTCCATGAATTGCGACAACTGCGATGAGCCGAAGAACTCACGCACCGCCGCGACCATCGGACGGATGTTGACGAGGGAGAGAGGTGTCGCGCTCTCAGCAGTGGACATGCGCTCTTTCACGACACGTTCCATACGGCGCAGGCCGATACGGAGCTTGTTCATAATCAGTTCGCCCACTGTCTTGACGCGGCGGTTGCCCAGGTGATCGATATCATCACGGGTGTTGCGGCCCACGTTGATATCAATCATGCGCTTGACGACAGCCAGAATGTCCGCCTTCGTCACCGTGCGAATCTGGCGGCTGACTGTGCCTTCCAGACCCAGACGCTGATTCAGCTTATAGCGACCCACGCGCTCAAGATCATAGCGGCGCTGATCGAACAGTTGGCTGAACAGGTATTCACGGGCGTTATCCAGCGTAGCCGGATCGCCAGGGCGCATCTTGCGGAAGAATTCAATCAGGGCCTGTTCCGCGACGGTGTATTTTTTGCTGTTCAGGTCCCACTGCGGCTCATGCTTGAGCGTGCTCTCAAGGAAGTGATGCACTTCGTCGGTATCGACCTCTGCGAACAGCGCCCGCAGTTCTTCATCCGAGCCAGTCTTGATGGGCGAGAGTTCGGCAGGCAGTTGATCCGACACAGCGGCCAGCGCCCGCAGCAGCACCGTCACCGGAATCGTGCGTTTGCGATTGAACTTGATCGCCAGCATGTCATTCTTGCGCGTCTCAAATTCCATCCACGCGCCGCGATCCGGGATCAGCTTGGCATTGGACAGCAAACGGCCCGTGGTGCGATCTTCATCGGCATCGAAATAGACGCCAGGCGAGCGAATCAACTGGCTGACGACCACGCGCTCAACGCCGTTAATGATGAACGTGCCCTTCTCAGTCATGAGAGGGAAATCGCCCATGAAAATATCCGAGGTGATAACCTGATCGCCCTGTTCACGATTGACCAGCGCCACGCGCACATACATCGGAGCAGCATAGGACATATCGCGTTCGAGGCAGATTTCCTGGTTGTACTTCGGCTCTTCGAACCAGTAAGTCAGTCCGAACTGCTTGGCTTCGGGAATGTTGCCTGGCAAATAGAGTTTCAGGTTGCGGCTGTAGTTTTCGATGGGATTGATCTCATCGAACAGCTCCCGCAGCCCTTCTTCAATAAACCACTTGAATGCCTGCGACTGAATTTCGATCAGCGATGGGAGGGCATGAACATCTGGTACACGGGCATAGTTCTTGATATCGTAGTAGTCTCTCAAAGCACCACTCCTGACTGATAGAACAGTTCGATAAGAAATAGCGTGGCCCCTGTCACGCGCTATCAGTAGAGCGCGAACGGAAGACAGGAAAAGGGTGGGTCGGTTGGCGGGTCAAATCGCTCACCAGAATATATGATTCAGACTATGGGGAATTGTGAATTACGAGTATACAACGCAAAACGAGGAACTGTCAAGCGGAACAGCCCCGTGATCTGATAGAGTTGCGTTTATTATACGAGATTTTGGGGGTGATGCAAACGCGAGTTCAGGTTCAGCGCCCCAAATTCTCCCTGCATAAAAGCAAGACAGGGAGATATACAGAACAGCGTGGTTGTGTCGATCCTGTTTCCATATTGAGGTAGGGGTTGGTGTAGGGCACAGCATGCTGCGCCCTTGATCGAGATCATCGTTTTTGGGCGCAGCACGCTGCGCCCCTACAATTGAATGGGATATTTGATGTGTGTGGCTTCGGTTGTGAAAAGCCCCTCACCCTTGAAGTGGGAGAGGGGTTGGGGTGAGGGGTTTATAATCCTGCCTATCGTGGCCGATCTACCACCGGCTGCATCCCTGACACCGTATCCGGCACTTCATACGTCGGCTGCGGCGGGGGCGGCGCATCCGTCGCGGGCATAGCGCGATTGCGAACCGTCTCACACAACAGCCATTCCACATCTTCCGGCAGACGAGTCGCAAACTCACGCGCTGTCTCGCCGCTGCTCTGCCCATGAATGGTATAGGTGTAATTCTCGATCAGCCGCCGCCCGATCACGCTCATCAGCGGCTCCCAGCGATCCAGCCGATGCCACGCCTGATTCTGGCATTGATACAGCTCAAAGACGATATGCACCTCGCCCTGGCGTCCCTCAAAGCGCACATCAAACGCCACAGGCAGATGCAGCGTGCGCTTGGTCATATTGCTGCGAAGCTGCTTGACGAGCGCCCGTGCCACAGGCCGCACCTGCTTGTTGAGCTTATCGCCCTGGTAGCGGGCGTTCTGCTGCAACACGCGGTTCAGGCGCTTGACGATGCCCTGCGGCGCTATCGTCTCTGTCCGCCCTACCCGTCCATAGCCATCATACTGGCTCAGGCGCAGCGACGTGATGCGCCAGCCCTGCATAAAATTGCCCATGTTATCCGTCAGCAGCTTGACCGGATGTAGATTGCCCTCCGTCGGCGCGGCGAGGATCGTGCCGTTTTGCGCGTGAAGCTGCCATGCCTGCCGCCGCCCCGCCACTGAATTTGGATCCATCGTGGGCATCGTGCCGTAGGGCGGCTGCCACACGCTGAACTTTTGCGGACGGCGAAAAATCGCCCGCAAAAATACCGTCATCACCCAGAAGATCACCACGCCGACGATCAGCCCGACCACGAACTTCTTGACATCATCGCCGCTGAAACTGCGGCCCGCGATCTCTAGGCCGCCGTTCGGCAAAAAGACGAATACAGGTGCGGTGGTGGTCGGGTTGGTGGGACTTGGGGTCGTCGTGCTATTTGGCGTGCCTGGGGCAGGCTGCCCAACGGCGGGAATGGTCACCGAGATCGGGAAGGCATTGTTGCGGGCCAGCGGTGTACCTGCCACCTCATAGCCATCGATGCCCGCTTCGATCTGAAACACCTGTGTGCTGTTCGGGGCAAAATTGGCGGTATTGAATGTATAGCTGAAAACCTGCACCTCACTCGTTTTCAGGGCGCGAATGGTGTCATCCTGCCCCTGGATCACGCTGCGTGCATCCGAGTCGATGATGGTGAGCGTGGTCGGGGCGATGGCATCCGCGCCCTGGTTCATCACGGTAAAACCAATGGTAAAAGTTCTATCATCCGCAGAGAACTTTACAGTGGGGGTGGAGAGGACATAATCACGAAATTGTGCGGGCGTCGCATCCTGCGCCACTGTGCGCCCGATCATGATCCATCCCATAAGAAGCAGTGCTATGAGGCCGACGCGCCGCATGTGTCCCCCAACAAGTGATGTATGTCGTGTTTTTATGTCTTCTGTTGATGATACACGCAAGCCCACAAAGTGACAAAAGCGTTTCCTCCACGCCCAGCCGTTGATCGCTCTACTATGATCCCATCGCACAAACTCTCGTCGCGGTTTTGCGGGCGCAGCGTCTCAGCACTGATAAAGCAAGACAACGCAAAGAGAACAAAGTTACAAAGTTAAAGAACAGGATTTTTGCCTGATCCCTTTGCGTTCTTGGGCTTTTCTTTGTGTCTTTGCGTTGCCTTGCTTTTGATCCTCAGAGCATTTGCTTTGAGAAAAGGCTGTCATGAGCATCTTTCATAGTAGCCGAACGGCCCTGACTGACTTAAAATGAGGTTGAGAAGACATCAGCAGTAGGATCACCATGCCCGACGAGAAACGCCCTACAGATCGACAGGCCCCGACGGGGGACGATCTCTCGGCTTCGACGATATTTGTAGAGATGATGCGTCAGGCCGCCGCCCGCCGCGCCGAGATGGGCCTGTCCCCACAGTCGCCTCCGGCCCCGTCAGAGCCGCGCCAGCCGCCGCAGCATGTCTCGCCCAAAAATGAACCCCGTACTGCCACAACACCGCGTCCGCCTGAGCCGCCTGCGCCATCCGCCCCCGCTGTGTCACCAGCCGCTGACGAGCCTGTGCGCCTGGAACGGTTGCCTGTCTCACGCCGCGCCCGTCCGCGCCGCGATGCGTCTGTTGAGCCGCCGCGCTCAGACAAGACGGATGCACCGCCACAAGCGCCTGTCACCCAATCTCAGCCCGCGCCAAAGCAGGAGAGCGCTCCAACGCAGGCTCCCAAAGCTCCGCCAATGCCTGAACCCGCCGCTGCTTCTGAGCGGCCATTGGAGGAAAGACGCCCCCGCCCTCAGATTCGCCATATGCCCGCGCCCGCCCCTGTGGAAGACAGTCCCCAGGATGATGAGGAACCTGATGAGTCCGAGGAGACGGAAGGCGAAGCCATTCAGGAGCAGCGCATCCGCCGCGTGCAGCGCCGCAAAGAGCGTTCATCGCGCCGCCGCGCCGGGATGATTGGCGGCTTCGTCCGCACAGCCATCATTGTGGCAGTGGCGGCATTTTTGGCCTCCACCATCTTCACCTGGTTCACACGCGCCGATTTCTTCAACCCGAAAGTCGCGTCCAATCTGGAAGTGGCCCGCGCCACAGGTGTCTATGTCGCGCAGCCCACCGCTCTGCCCACGCCGAATTATCTGCGAAAAATTGGCGTCGTCTCTGGGCATCGCGGCCCGCAGAACGATCCCGGCGCGGTGTGTGATGATGGCCTCACCGAAGCCTCGATCAATTTTGCAGTGGCGCAGATTGTGGTCAAGAATCTCCGCGCAAAAGGCTTTTCGGTGGATCTGCTCGATGAGTTTGATCCGCGCCTGGATAATTATCAGGCCGCCGCCCTCGTCTCGATCCATTCCAACACCTGCCAGGATTGGGGCGAACGAGTGTCAGGCTTTATGGTGGCCCGTGCTGCCGCCCGCCCGGAAGGGGGCCTAGATACGCTGCTGGCCGAATGCATCGCCAGTCAATACGGCCTCATCACCGGATTAGAACGCCGCACCAATCTCACAGTGGATATGACGGATTATCACACCTTCCGCGAAATTCATGCGCTGACGCCCGCCGCTATCATTGAGTTGGGCTTCCTCAAGGATGACCGCGAGATTTTGACCACGCGCCAGGATGATATGGGCCGTGCCATCACTGAGGGCATCCTGTGCTTCTTGCAGCCGCAGCAGCCATCAGGCAGCGTTGTCACGACCACGCCCGGTGAATTTATCCCGACACCGACGCAGGCAACCGCCATCCCGACACCATAACATCATTGTTCTCAGCAGCACGAAAGGGACATTCGTATGTCATCGTCACCCCATCAACTCGTGATGTACAGCCGCACTACTGGCTGCCCCTATATCAGCACCGCCAAGCGTGTCCTCACCGCGCATAATGTCGCGTATCGGGAAATCTTCATCGATATGGACAGCACGGCCAAAGCGCGGGTGCTGGAATGGACGGGCTTCCTGTCTGTGCCGACGCTGGTGGTGGCGCTACCTGATCAAGACCTGCCGTATACACCGTTTGATGCTCTGGCCCCTGGTGTGAGTCCACGCGGCATTGATCGCGGCCCGATGCTGACCGAAGCCAGCGCGAGCGAACTCGAAACATGGCTGAAAAAACATCGCTTCATTGAATCTTGATCGGGTCGGGGCATAATCACATCACAGAGGCGGCGATCATTCCCAATATGCCTAAAACGCGCACACCCAGGGTAAGCATCCCCATCCCTGAAGGGAGGGGCTTTTAGCCCTAGTGCTTACCAGACTTGGCCCGCAAGGGCTCCGTTAGAGACGAATAGATAGGCACTTCGGGATGCCTCACCAGTTC
>DAOTUR010000418.1:0-15068 GCA_034436915.1 Anaerolineae bacterium | reverse complement strand
GATCCCAACATTCTGGCCTATGCCTGGATCATCGACTTCCCAATGTTCCTGTGGGACGAAGAAAACAAACGCTGGGACCCATCACAGCATATGTTCACCTGTCCATTGCCCGAAGACATCGCAATGCTGACCGAAAAACCCGGCGAAACACGCGGCTCTCAGTATGACATGGCCTGTAACGGCCACGAGGTCGCAGGCGGCAGCATCCGCATCCATGATCGCGCCTTGCAGGAGAAGATGTTCCCGCTCATCGGGCTGACGATGGAAAAAGCCTATCAGCAGTTCGGCCACATCCTCGAAGCCTTTGAGTATGGCGTACCGCCGCATGGGGGCATCGCGTGGGGGATTGATCGTGTTGTGGCGATTCTGGCGGGCGAACCGAATATCCGTGAGGTCATCGCCTTCCCCAAATCTCAGACCGGATCGGATGTGATGGCGGGCGCACCCTCCACCGCCGATCAAAAGCAGTTGGATGATTTGTTCATCCGTGTGGAACTGCCCGAAGACGAAAAAGAGTCGTAGGGCAAACACGCACAATGGGGCCGCGACATGCGGCCCGATTGTTTTTATCGCTTGTCCTTTGCCAGCGTGAGATCATCCCCTGTCAGCAAATAGCTGTGGATCAGCCCCGCCGCCGAGCCGCCGATCAACTGACCGACAAGATAGGGCAGCACATAGCTCAGATCACCCGCTGCCAGCGCCGGGCCAAAGCTGCGGGCTGGATTCAAGGACGCCCCTGTGTAATAGCCGCCTGCTAGAATACATGCCGCCAGCGTAAAGCCAATCGCCACCGCCGCGACATTGCCCGCCCGCCCATATACCGCCGATTGATAAATGGTGCTCACGAGGAAAAACGTGAGGAATGCCTCGATGATGGCCGCACTGCCCACATTACTATCGGTGAGCACGCCCTTTGTGACGCCAAAGTTGCTCGGATCAACCAGGACGAGCTTGAGGACGAATGCCGCCACCACCCCACCGATCAACTGTACAACGATATACGCAACCGCCTTGACCAGATCGATCTTGCCCCCCACCAGCATCCCCACCGTGACTGCCGGATTGAAATGAGCGCCAGAGATGCCGCCATAGGCGAAAATCAGTCCCACCAGAATCAGGCCGTGCGCGAGTGCAGGCACAGCAACATTGGCGTTAGCATCTTTAAAGCCCGTCACGGCCACAGCGAAGGCCCCAATAAAGACCAGCGTAAACGTCCCTAAAAATTCCGCGATGAGTGACCGCGACATAGCGTTGTCTCCTGAGAAAAATCAATTGAAGATTTGATTATGCCGTGAGCAGGGGCTGATTACCAGATATATAACGTTGTATGACACGTTAAGCATTGAATAAGAGCGGGGTTTGAGCATTTACACGGGCGGAGGGGTCTGATATATATAGTCACACCTGCGATGTTCGTGATGATGCGCACACGTTTTGGCCCAGAATTCTTCAAATCGGGATTCAAATTTGGCAATTGAGGTGCAAACCGGATTGTCCAAGCGAGTCCCCTCTACACAGTAGGACCTAAAATCACCATCACACGGCATGGCAGGGCTGATATTATCGAGAACGGCGCACATCATGCGCCGTTTTTCGTTTCTAGTGGGAAAGAAAAAATTTCACATGGTTGGTGTTTTAAGAATCAAACGGGGCGATTCATGACTCGCCCAAAAGAGCGATCTCATCCATCTTCACTACTGCGAATACGTTGGCCCAAACACCTCAACCATCAATGCACCGAGCGCCTCGCGGTTCGGGATCAGCACCTGCGCTCCCTCTGACGTTGTGTAAGGACGCAGATACTTATAATCGATGACATTCTTTTTAATGTTCTCCGTCTTCACATCTTTGACATACAAGCCCAGTTGCAAAATCTGCTCAAACGTCAGCCCTGTATAGAGATTGTCGGAGAGATTAGCCCAGATTTCCGGCGCGTGCAGAATGAGAGTGGGCAGCGTATCGCCGCTCAACACCTTGTCACGAATGGCGTAAATCACCTGCTGCTGCCGTTCAGCACGTTGAATATCGCTTGCACCATGCCGTGTACGGGCGAAACGCAAGGCATCATAGCCGTTCAAGTGATGACGGCCCGCTTTCAGGATAAAGGGATCGTAGCCGTAGTACATATTGGGATAGGACGAGTCATAGATGTCGTAATCAAGATCAATATCAATCCCGCCGAGCACATCGACCAGCGTGACAACAGCATCAAAATCCACCAGCATATAGTCGTTGACGCGCATCCCCAGGTTAAGCTGGACGGTCTGCATGAGCAGCGTGGGGCCGTAGCCCGCTTTGCGCGTCTCTCCAAACACCATCGGGGTATTGACGCGCTGTAACTCGCCAGAGCCGGGAATTTGCACGTACAGGTCACGCGGGATGCTGAGGATGCCGATACTTTTGGTGGTCGGGTCAAGGCTGACGAGCATCATTGAATCGGTGCGGTAGGTCAGACCCTTCTCACCAGGGCGGCGATCCAACCCCGCAAGAATCATGGTAAAGCGCGATTTCCCATCCCAGGGGACAAGGGTGATGCTGCTGCCATCGGGCAAGACGAGTTCATCGCCTGTCCCCAACCCATCGCCAAAATCACGATGCACAACATAGGGCGTCGGCAGATCAGCCACATTTACCGCCGTTGCAATCACATCGCCTGTATTCTGTGACGAGCGCACCAGATTCAAAGCAATGAGGGACACAACCAGCACGACGCCAAACAAGGCCGCCGCGACAAACACCCACACCCACTCGCCGCCAGTGGGACGCTCGCCTGTGCGCCGCCGTTTCACCCGCTCACGTGCTGCCGACTCACGATCAAGCGGGGGCGGCGGCGGCGCGGCCTGGAGCCGAGAGTAATCTCGCGTGCTGTAAACAGGCGGTTTCGGCGTTTCGGGACGCACCGAGTCGTCAGGTTGTTCATAAGGATTCCGCATTGAGCAGTGTCCCCGCGAAAGTGATCTACAATGAGATACATAATTAGAAGTCAGTATAGAGAGGGCCACTATATGCGTCAATGGCGCTTACTCATCGATCTGCCCCAACCTGGCCCGACCAATATGGCGGTTGATGAGGCGATTTTGCAGGCGGTCAGCGCGGGCGATGCCCTGCCAACGCTGCGCCTGTATGCCTGGAACCCGATGTGTCTGTCGCTGGGTTATGGGCAGCGCATCGCTGATGCCAATCAGGAGCGCACTGGCGCACGCGGATGGGATATCGTGCGGCGGCCTACGGGCGGGCGAGCCATCCTGCATGGCGATGAGATCACCTACAGCGTCTCCCTCCCGGCAGATGATCCTCTGGCGCAGGGCGATGTCGTCGAAAGCTACCGCCGCATCAGCGAAGCGCTTATGACGGCTCTCAAGCATCTGGGCATGTTGCCCGAATCGGAGAAACACGCCAAAGGCAATCATGGCCTCGGCCCGGTGTGCTTTGAAGTCCCGTCGCACTATGAGATTACCGTGAATGGCAAAAAGCTCATCGGCAGCGCCCAGGTGCGGCGTAAGCACGGGATTTTGCAGCATGGTACGCTGCCCCTCACAGGCGATATCGCCCGTATTTGCGACGCTCTCACCTACCCCGACGAAGACTCACGGGAGATAGCACGAGTACAGGTGCGGGCGCGGGCCATCACCTTGCATGAGGCGTGCGGCCAATTGATCCCCTGGGAAGACACCGCCCAGGCACTTGCGAATGGCTTTAAAGAAACATTTGATCTATATTTAACACACGATTCGCTGTCGATCTCAGAGCAGCAGAACGCGCAGCATTTTTCAGAAACGCTATACTGGACTCAAGAATGGAATGCGAGACGCTGAACGAGGATGCGCGTTATGGCCCGGAAGCAGCTTCCCCTCTTCCCGTCGCAGCCGCAGACGCCGGAGGAGATCACCCGTAAGACGCCAATCGGCGCGACGCTCAAGCTGTTCGAGCAGTATCTGCATAAAGAAGGCAAATCTGAGCACACGCTCAAAGCCTTTCGCGGCGATATGGAACTCTTGCTCGAACGCACCGGTATGCAGTTTCCAGTGGGATTGTGTACCACCACCAATCTCAATGAATTTCTCCATTGGATGGAGTTTGGACGCGGCGTCTCATGCAGTCGTAAGACCTATGCCCGCCGCGTGACGACGCTGAAAGTATTTTTTAAGTGGCTGCATGGCCTGGGTACAATCCCGCATGATCCAGCCAAAGCCGTGTTGCAGCGCAGCGGCCCGGCCCCGCTCAATGAGGCGCTCAGTCCCTTGCAGATTGAGGCATGTCTTCGCGTGGCTCATACGATGAAGCGCAATGAAGACAAAGATTATCGTCCGGAACTGATCTTTCAACTGCTGCTGCAAACGGGGATCAAAAAGAGCGAGACCGAACGCCTCAAAGCCGAGGATTTTGACCGCAGCAATCCGAAATTCCCAACCCTGCTGGTCAAGCACGAGGTCAAAGATATGTACAAGGAGCGGCGGATCAGACTTCAGCCTTCGCTCATTAATTTGATGAATGAGTATATGGCGCAGTATCGCCCGCCCAAGACGCTGTTCACATGCACCATGCGAAACCTGGAGTATATCCTGACCGATCTTGGCGTCGTGGCGAATGTGCCGTTCAAGCTCTCGTTTGAGGTCATGCGCTGGACGAGCGCCGTACATGATTGGCGCAACGGCGTGGCCGAAGATTCGATCCGCGAGAAATTGGGCCTCAGCCGCATCAGTTGGTATGAGACAGGCGCTAAAATTCGCCGCCTCGTCGACCATCAATTGGAAGACGAAGGCGCGACGGCGGAGTAGTCAGAATGATCTCGTAGGGGCATGGCTGGCTGGTAGGTGTACACGATAATGTGTAAACCATTGTGACCTGTAAAATGGTGTTGTGTAGGGGCGACCCATGGGTCGCCCGAAAAACCGGCTTCTGGGCGCGATACATACCTTCAGTGACTTCGTTCGCGCCCCTATAACGACACCACGCCATTATGGACACATACCAGATTGCTGCGCCCAATCATGTATGATCCTAATCAAGGGCGCAGCGTGCTGCGCCCCTACAATAACCATCTCAAACAAGTGACTTGTACCTCATGTACGCCGATGCCTTTACCCTGGCCGCCCTGGTTGATGAATTCCTCGATACCCTCGTAGGCGGCAAAATTCAAGATGTCCTCGACATCGATTCGACAGGCATTGGCCTGGAAATTTACGCGCAGCACCGCCGCCAATATCTGTACTTGAGTGCTGATAAGCAGATGCCGCGTGTCCATCGTGTGCAGGACAAGCTGCGGCGCGGCCTGCCTCAACCGACCCAGATTGGCCTGCTGTTTCGGCGCTTCGTCGAAGGCGGGCGGCTTGAGCATGTGCATCAGCCCGCCTTTGAGCGCGTCATTCAATTTGAGATCGAACACCCCGAAGGTCGCTTTACGATTGTGGTCGAGCCGATGGAGCGGCGCAGCAATCTCCTGCTGCTGCGCGATGGCATCATCCTCGACTGCGTGTGGCGCGTGGGGCCGGAGGACAATCGCTACCGCCTCAGCCTGCCCAACCACGAGTACAAGCTGCCGCCGCCCATGACGGATCGCCTTCATCCCGCCGCTGTCACGCAGGCCGAT
The DNA here is from genome assembly GCA_034436915.1 of Anaerolineae bacterium. Taxonomy (GTDB): domain Bacteria; phylum Chloroflexota; class Anaerolineae; order Aggregatilineales; family Phototrophicaceae; genus JALHOR01. The sequence continues at coordinate 9,478 of DAOTUR010000418.1, read as the reverse complement.
CTTGAGGCGATCTTTGCCGCCAGCAGCGATCCCAAGCAGAAGACCGCTGCCCTGCTCACGAGCCGCATCCTGGGCATGAGTCCGCTCGTCGCCAGGGAGATTGTGTATCGGGCCAGCGGCAGTATCGCGCAGAAAGCCACAGACGCGCAGCCCGCCGCCCTGCTGACAGCGCTGCAAGAGGTTACAGCGCCGCTCATCAAACGCGAGTGGCAACCCGGCATTGCCGAGGATGAAGGCGGTGTGCTGGCCTACAGCGTCTACCCGCTGACGCATCTTCCAGGATGGCATCCTGTCGAAAGCCTGAGCGAAGGCATGGTCGCCTATTACGGCGCAACCATTGGGCCGGATGCCTATAACGAGATGAAGCGCGTCGTGCAGGCCGATCTTGATGAGGCCCGCAAGAAATTCAGCGCCAAGCTCGCCTCACTGGAGAGCGGCCTGAAAGATCGGCATGAGATGGATCATTTGCAGCACAGCGGCGAACTCATCCTTGCCTATCAATATGCGCTGCAAAAAGGCCAGACCGAACTGCGTGCTCAATATGAGATGGATCAGCCGGAACTCGTCATCAAGCTTGATCCCAAAATGACGCCGCTTGAGAATGCCCAACGCTATTTTGATCGCTACAATCGGGCCAAGCGTGCCCAGACAGGCGTGCCGCAGTTGGTGTCGGATACGCGCTGGGAGTTGGCCTATATCGCGCAGTTGGAGAACGATCTACGGCTGGCGAGCAACTACCCGGAGATTGATGAGGTCATTCAAGCGCTGCGGACACGCGGCCTGACGAGCGGCCCCAAGACGACAGCGCGACGGGTCGGAGGCAGCGGACAGAGTGCGCCGCTGCGCCTGACAAAAGATGGATTCGTGATCTGGGTGGGGCGGAACAGCCGCCAGAATGAGCAGGTGACATTTAAACTGGGAAATGCACAGGATTTATGGCTGCACGCCCGCGATGTGCCGGGGGCGCATGTGGTCATCCGCAATGATGGCCGCCGCATGGCCGAATCGCTCGTCGAATCCGCCGCTGCCATTGCCGCCTATTACAGCGGCAGCCGCCAGGAAGCCAAAGTCATCGTCGATGTCACACGCTGCAAATACGTGAAGAAGATCAAAGGGGCAGCCCCCGGTATGGTCACATATCGGAACGAAGAAACATTAACCGTGACCCCGCACAGCGAGGAAAATCTATGACAACTGAGAAGTCAGACAAATCTGAGAAGGCTGAAAAAGTCGAGAAGCCGCTGCCCGTCCAGGCCCTCAAGCCTGTGCCGCGCACCAAAATCCATCTCACCGATTATTCGCCCGTCTATACAGGCGATATCAGCAAGAAAAAAGCGATGGATGAGACGGAAAAGATGCATGAGCGCCTGGGCATCCTGCAAGAGATGATGTATGCCCAGAGAAAACAATCGATGCTGGTGGTGCTGCAAGCGATGGATGCAGGCGGCAAAGATGGCGTGCTGCGTAAAGTCTTCACCTATTTGAATCCGCAGGGCATTCGCGTCTCCAGCTTTAAGGCCCCGACGGAAGAAGAACTGGCGCATGATTTCTTGTGGCGCATCCACAAGGAAGTCCCGCCCAAAGGCTATATCGGCGTCTTCAATCGCAGCCATTATGAAGATGTGCTGGTGGTGCGCGTAAACAACCTTGTGCCGATTGAGGTCTGGCGCAAACGCTATGCCCATATCAATCAATTTGAGCAGTTATTGGCTGAGTCAGGGACGCGCATCCTCAAGTTTTTCCTGCATATCAGCAAAGACGAGCAAAAAGCCCGCCTCCAGGATCGGTTAGATGATCCCAATGAAAACTGGAAATTCTCCATTGGCGATCTGCCTGTGCGCGAAAAATGGGATGATTACATGCAGGCGTATGAAGATGCTATCAGCCAATGCAACACCGAGTATGCGCCCTGGCACATCGTCCCGGCCAACCACAAATGGTATCGCAATTACATCATCACGCGCACGCTGCTTGAAACGCTGGAATCGATGAACCTCGCCTATCCCCCGGCGGAAAAGGGCCTGAAGGATGTTAAGATTCCGGATTAGCCGAGAGTAGAAAAACAAAATCGGGTCAAAACAGGGGCAAGGCGTGCCTTGCCCCTACAAAAGCACGTCTATAATATTTTAAACCTCTATCGCTCCGCCACCACGCGCCGCGCCGACTCAAGCACCTGCCCGACGGTGATCTCGCGCACACAGGGGTGATAGGCGGGATCATCTGTGCCCCAATCCAGCACGCGGCACGGGCGACAGCCAATTGATGACGTGAGCACGGCATGGCGGTGACGCGGCCCCCATGTCCCAAACTCAATCGGGTCGGCAGGCCCAAACAGCGCCACAGTCGGCGTGCCAACAGCGGCGGCAATGTGCAGCGGGCCGCTGTCCGGCCCCAGCACAACCTGTGTCCGCGCATACAGCGCGGCCAACTGGCTGATGGTCAGATCGCCGGCTGTGGTATAGGCTTTGTGCGCCATACGATTCATGATGGGGTGGATGATCGGCAGTTCTTTCTCGCTGCCTGTAAACATCACTGTCGCATCGAGTTGATCCGCCAGCGTATCGGCGACAGTCGCCCAATGCTCATCATTCCAGCGCTTGACCCACGTTCCCGCTCCCGGATGAATGGCGATCAGGCGCTGGCCGCGTTTGACGCCGCACTGGGCCAGATAATCATCAACGTAGGTGATGTCATCCTCATACAGCGGCAGATCATAACGCACATCATCATCGTGAATCACGCCTGTCCACTGCTCAATCAGGCGCAAATTCTGGCGAATGACATGTTCATGATGATGAGGGATGGCATCGGTCAAAAATGGGGCCACATCGTCGATGTTGTAGCCGATGCGCTGCTGAATGCCCGCGACACGCGCCAGCATCGCGCCCCACCAGTGATCGGGGCGCATGATGACCGCTGCCTCATAGCCAATCAAGCGCAGTTGGCGCGAGACCTTCAACAGATAGGTATAGGGATCGAGCAGGCCGCGTTTTTCGCTCTGCCGATCAAAGCCGGGGAAGGGAATCGTCAGCACGCGGTCAATCTCGGGGTAATGGGCCAGGATCGGCGCTGACCACGCCCCGGCCAGCACATGAATCTCCAGCGAAGGCCGCGCCGCCTTGAGCGCTCGTATCGCCGGGGTTGCCAGCAGCATATCGCCCAGATGATCAGGACGGATGAACAGTACGCGCCGCGCTCGTGTGAATAAGGGCGTAAAGGGAAAGCGGGACGCCGAATCGAGCAGCGTGCGGCGCAAACGGTGTTTCATCGGGGTTTGATGAAAGGCATCCGCCATCTGACGGTTGCGCTGCACCAGCCATTCTCTATCCACGATATACCTCCAGCAGGCGCGGGATCAACACCGACCAATCATACTGCTGCCGCACGATCTCATGCGCCTGCTCGCCCAGAGAATGACGCTTATCCGCATCATGCAGCAGCTTATTGATGGCCCGCGTAAACTCGTGCGGCGACTCAGCGATGCACATAGCGGCTTTGGCCGCAGCAGACAGCCCGGACGCCGCGAGAGGCGTTGCGACAATCGCACAGCGGGCTGCCATCGCCTCTAAAAGCTTGAGGCGCGTGCCGCTGCCCATCCGCAGCGGCGCAATATAAACCGCTGCCCCCTGAAGATAGGGCAAAACGCTCGCCACTGCTCCTGTCACCTGCACACGCTCATGGGCGGTCAATGCCTGCACGCGGGCGCTCGGCTGCTGCCCCACAATCACGAGATGGGCGTCGGGCAGAAGCGGCAGAATCTCATCCGCAAACCACAGCACCGCATCGACGTTCGGGCGGTAATCCATCTTGCCCGTGAACACCAGCGCATGGGGTGGAAGAGCGGTGCGTTCGCCATGCTCATACTGATCGACAAAAATGCCACTCGGTACAACCGTGATGCGGCCAGTGGGCGTATAGGGGCGCAACAGTGCAGCATCTTCGTCAGAGACGGCGATGACATCATCAGCAGTGCGGCATAAATCGCCCTCAAATTGGTTGATACGGCGGCTTTGCAGAGTTGAATACACGGCGGCAGGCCAGCGGCGCGGCGTGCGGCCATCCAGGCGGGCAATCAAGCGCTGCAATTCGGCTTCGGCATTGAAGTTGTCGAAGCAGAGGCGGGCCTGCGGCGCGAGGCGCTTGGCGACAAGCAGATAGCCCGCGACCTCGATGCCCTCGAATTGAATGAGATCGAAGGTGTGGTGTGTCAAAAGATCGGTGAGGGCTGCCACAAATTCGGCGCTGTACAGGCGGCGGGCGATATCGGCCTCACGGGTGAAGACCAGATCGCGCAGGCGGGCGGAACGGGTGCGGGTAGGAGTCGCCACCGTGATAATCTGCTGACACAGCGTGGCGAGGGGCGTCTGCATGGGATCGCTGCGCCCATCATGGAACGTGAGCAGCGTGAGCATGTGGCCCGCCTCATGCAGGCCATGCAGGATGCCATAGGCCCGCAGAGCGCCGCCCGAAGCAGGAGGATACGGCAGGCTGGCCGTGATGATCAGACAATTCACAGGGTGTCCTGACGTTCAATCGTAAGAGAGATGCCTGTTGTACCATTAAATCCGCCGCGTTTGAACCACGAAAGACATCTCACGGGGGAAAATCCGCCAACTCGTCTGGATTGCGCGTCATGCACACGGCGACATATGCTTGCAGGCGCTTGTGCCAGGGAGTACAATCGCAGCACTTTTATGATCGAATTCAGGAGTCATCACTGTGAGAAAACTTGGCATTCTCATCGGTCTCATCGCCATTACGGTGCTGTGCGGGGCCATCAGCGCGGGCCTGCTGAACGACCCTGTGAGCGGCCTGCTCATCAAGCAGACCAGCAATCCCGATGCCTCCTCCTTTACGGCAACCCCTGTCCAAGCCTTCCAGCTTGTGGCCTGGTTCGGGTTCGTCCTTTTCAACATCGTCGGTATCGCACTGACGATTGCGGCCTTCTTCTGGCTGATGAATCGCAGTCTGGCCGGGGTGCGGCGAGCAACTCCGACGGGCAGTACAAGCACTGCCATCACCACTGCTCAAGAATAACGTCTCACGCACAAGATCACACTGCACAGTCAACATCCATTCTGGTATTATTTGTGATGTTTATCACAAACCTGATGTTGTATTGGTAGGAGAGGATAGGAATGGCTTCTGTACAATCAGAACCTCTCGTGCGGCCCACGCGGGCCTTTTTCACGTTAGCCCTCAGCACTGCCGCGCTAACACTGGGTCTCATCATCTTTGGGGCCATCGTGCGCGTCACCGATTCGGGCCTCGGCTGCGGCAATCACTGGCCGCTGTGCAATGGGTCGATCTTCCCACCGCTGGACAATCTGACGGCCTGGATTGAATGGACACACCGCTTGATTGCCTTGCTGATTGGCGTCTTTGGCATCATGACGCTGGTGCTGGCATGGCGCAACTATCGCAGCAAAAACCAAAATCGCACTGTGATGACACTCACGTCGGCAGCAGCGGGCCTGTACTTCTTGCAGAGCATCCTGGGCGCGATTGTCGTCAAGCTTGATCTGCCGCCGACGTTTGTGACGCTGCATCTGGGCGTGGCAATGCTGCTGTTTGCGGCGCTGCTGGCGGCAGCCGTCTTTGCCAACTATCGCCCCACCGCCGCACAACGCGATCAGGTGACGACATTAGCTTATACCAACGCCGCTTTCGCCCTGCTGATCATTCTTACGGGCGCTCTGGTGCGTGGCAGCGGTGCAACGCTGGCCTGTACCGAGTGGCCGCTGTGCAATGGGTCGATTTTGCCCATCGACGCAGGCGAATTGGCGATGATTCATATGATGCACCGCTTCGCCGTCGTCGCCTTTGGCGTCGCGCTGGTGATTCTGGTGTGGCAGGTGTATCGCACACGCAGCGATAGCCTGATTCGCGGCCTCGCGCTTGGCTCCCTGATCGCGTATGGACTGCAAGCGGCAGTGGGCGCAATGTATGTGTGGAGCGCAGCGGCTCCTCTCGCGGGTGCGGCCCATGTCGGGATGGCGGCCACCACCTGGGGGCTGCTCGTGCTGCTGTGTGCAGTGGAAACAATGAAAAACAACGCATGGCTGATCGGCCAGAAACATGAGGGGCAATGGAATCCACAGTCCAGCAACGCATAACCTTCGGTGAAATCGTGCGGGCCTACACCGAACTGATGAAGCTTCGTATCGTTTTGCTGCTCGTCTTCACCACCGTCACCGCGATGGTGGTTGGCTTTGGCGGCGTCCCGCCGCTGCATCTGCTCATCCCGACGCTGATCGGCGGGATTTTCGCGGCGGGCGGCGCAAGTGCCATGAACCAGTATATTGACCGCGATATGGATGCCCTGATGACGCGCACGTCACGCCGTCCGATTCCATCGGGCCGTGTTGCGCCTGTCAATGCGCTCATCTTCGGCATTGCGCTCATCATGTGGGCGGTGCTGATCCTGGGCGTGTTCGTCAACTGGCTCACAGCGGGATTGGCCCTGATCGGTGCGGTGTATTACGTCGTGCTGTACACCATGCTGCTCAAGCGCAATACGGTGACGAATATCGTCATCGGCGGCGGCGCGGGCGCTGTGCCTGTGCTGGTGGGATGGGCGGCGGCGACAGGCACATTATCGCTGGAAGCCTTCATCCTGTTTGCGATTGTCTTCTACTGGACGCCGCCGCACAGTTGGGCGCTGGCGATCCTGGTGGGCAAAGATTATGCCGCCGCCAATGTGCCGATGATGCCTGTGGCACGCGGCGAACAGGCCACACGGATTCAGATTTTGCTCTATTCGATCCAACTGGTGCTGATTACGCTGCTGCCCGGCGTGACGCTGTTCTTCCCCCAGGCACAGATGCTCGGCGGCATTTACTTCGTCAGCGCAGTGGTGCTCGGCATTGGCATGATTTATATGGCTGCGAAATTGATCCGCGTTGCCGATAAGCCGATGGCCCGCAACGTCTACAAATACTCATCGGCATATCTGGCGATGCTGTTCCTGGCAATGATCATTGACCGCCTGATTTTGCGTTAATCCTGTACCACCTCGTTTCACGGGCATGAGATAGTTCTCATGCCCTTTGACCTCGATATGATGACTTAAGGTGAACACTACATGTCCAACTCTCAATCATCGAGCACATCTGCCCGTTGGGTCGTGCTGGTGACAATGGGACTGCTCATTCTGGTGGGTGGAGTGTTTCTAATTGAATTTGTACGCGCCAGCCAGCGCCAGGCCCCACCGTCTGAGACGCTCACTGCTGACAGCTATCTGAGTGAGGTGACGCCGCTGCTGGCCCAGGCCGATCCCGCAAATGGGGCGGCGCTCATCCAGCAGTATGAGTGCCATATCTGCCATATTGATAACAGCAAAATCGCGCCCCTCTTCCAGGGGATCAGCCAGCGGGCAGGCACACGCCGCCTACCGCTGACCGCACCCGCCTATCTCTATGAATCGATCACCAATCCGGGGGCGTTTCTCGTGCCAAAGACAAGCTCAAGCACGTTTGCCAACGCCATGCCCGCCAACTACAAGACGCGCCTCACGCCGCAGGATATTGGCGATATCATCGCGTATTTGCTGACGCAATGAGATTGTTAGACGAAGGACACAGCGCGGTTCGCCTCGCCGTATATTCATTTGAAATGGGGTTGTTGTAGGGGCGACCCATGGGTCGCCCTGCTGAAAATAGCTATCTTGGGCAAAACATGACGGCACACAGTCACCGAAACTATGCCCTGGGTTTGGCGTGCCAAACCCCTACAACAACACCGGATTATGATATGTTGTCCCTCCTCTCAAATCCGCCGCTTCGCCTCTTTTCATCATGCATCGGGTATCCCTGAAATAGGTTTGCGCTATAATAGGCACATGAGAAATCTTGTTCTATACGGAACGGGTGAGACATGACCGATCAACTCCCCCCACTGGACGATCTGCCATTGGATGACAATCAGCAAACGACGCCGCACAACGCACAGCAAACGGCTCCCATGCGTCCTGCCTCTGTCCCGGAACAATCCGGCACAAACAGCGCTGTGACACACCCGATGAGCGCCCAACCGCCGCAGGTGACACCCGCACGCACGCCCACCGTCTCCAATCCTGCGGCCACGCCTCCGCCATCAGGCACACGCGCTATGCCTGCGATTCCGCCATCGGCCTCACAGCAGCAGGGAACGCGGCCCATGCCGCCTGTGCCGCCCGCTGGCACGCGCCCCATGCCGCCTGCGGCTCCGCGTCCTGGCACGCAGGCGCTCCCGGCTGTGCCGCAGCGCCCAAATCCTGGCAGCCCGCCGCGCCGCTCTGCCCCACCGCCGACGATGTATCAACGCAGAGGCCAGACCCCAGCGCTCACGCCGCGTGACAGCAGCCTGTATCTGCCCTGGTGGTCGCTGGCCTTGATGCTGGTCGGTGTGCTGGTGGTGTCGTTTTTGATCGTCCTGGGCATTGCTGCCCTGGGAGGCAGCGCCAACCCTGCCAGCCGCGATCCGATTATCGTGATTGTCACTGCACCGCCCACAGCGATGAATCAGACAACCAACGGCCTGCCGCAAACGACGGGATCGCAGATTTTGATGGGGCAAAATCCGCCCGCCTCGCTCGATCTGCAAGGCCCGACGCTGCCCGCTGTACAGTTCACCGCCACGCCCGTCACGATTGAGATTGGCAAGTTGGTGATTGTGGCAGGCGTGGATGGCGATGAGCTGAATGTGCGCGACAACGCTGGGGTGCAGGGGACGACGATTGTCAGCCGCTTCGCCGAAGGTACGATCCTCAAGATTGTCGATGGGCCGCGTCAGGCCGATGGCTTTACGTGGTGGCAGGTTCAAAGCACCGATCAAACGGTCAAAGGCTGGGCAGTCTCAAACTTTTTGCAAGTGACCAGCGGAGGAGCGTAAGCACTTATGATGTCTGCACCACCACAGGCCGCACAGCGAGCCGCCCAACTGCGCGACGAACTGCATCAGCACAGCTACCGCTATTATATTTTGCACGCGCCCCTCATCACCGATCCTGAGTACGATGTGCTGTATCATGAACTCGTCGCGCTGGAAACTGAATATCCTGAACTGAGGACGCTCGATTCACCCACGCAGCGCGTCGGCAGCAACCTGAGCGAAGATTTGCCCAAAGTGCGGCATATCGCGCCCATTCTCAGCCTGACGAATGCCTTCAGCGCCGAGGATTTGCAGGCGTGGGAGGCCCGCAATTTGCGCCTCATGCCGAGCGGCTCACAGTTCAGCTACGTGCTGGAACCCAAGCTTGACGGACTAACCATCGTCCTGACGTATGTGAACGGCCTGCTGCATATCGCGGCCACACGCGGCAACGGCGAAGTCGGCGATGATGTGACACAGAATATTCGCACCATTCCGACTGTGCCGCTCCGCATCCCGACCTCAACGGATGCCCCGCCTGCCCCATCGCGTCTCGTCGTGCGCGGCGAGGTGCTGATGCTCAAGAAGGATTTTGAGCGCGTGAATGAGGAGCAGGTCGCCAAAGGAC
>DAOTUR010000417.1:0-18686 GCA_034436915.1 Anaerolineae bacterium | reverse complement strand
AACGCCGATTGGTGGGCGCTTTGGCTTCGATGCCAACGGTCTGTGTGAGGTCATCTCCAATGCCCCGGCGGAGACCGCCACCTGGACGCCCGGCTTCCTGCCCAGTGGCAGCTATGAAGTGCTTGTTTTCTATAAGCAGTCGTGTGTAACGCCTGCCCAACCTGTGACCTTCACGCTGCAAGTCACGGTCAATGGGGCGGCGCTCCCGCCTGTGACAGGCACGCTCACCCCGCCGCCGGACGCCAATCAGAACAGCGTCTACGTCACGAGCTTCAAAGTCAATCCTGATGCCACAGCCCGCCTGGGCGCAGGCGGCGTCTATCCCGACACCAGCCTGAACATTTTGCCAGCAGCGGCCAATGATATCCTGAACTCGGCCACACCGATCACGCTGGATACACCTGTGCGCGGCGCTCTATTCGGCGGCCAGTTCTATCAAACCTACAGCTTTGATGCGACGGCTAATCAGATCGTCAGCGTCAATCTGGCGCGTGTCGATGGCAGCGGCAGCCTGGATACGCTGCTGCAAGTGGTGGATGCCAATGGCAATCTGGTCGATGTCAATGACGATATTGATGTGAAGACGACCAACTCAGCGCTGACCAATCTGCGCTTGCTGCGGGCGGGAAAATATACGATTGTCGCCACGCGCTACGGCAAAGACCTGGGCGGCTCGGAGGGTCAATACGATCTCACCCTCAGCGGGCCAACGGGTGCGCTGCCCGCTGAGGTCGCAACACTCGGCCTGCCCGAAGGCGCAATCCAGATCAGCCTGACCTGGAACAGCGCGTCGGATCTGCAACTGCTGGTGCGTGATCCTGTTGGCGACTCAGTCTTCGATGACAAGCCGCAGATCAACAGCGGCGGCATCCTCGCGGCCAACGGCAATGTCAACTGCGTGCGCTCCACCAATCCGACGCCTGTATCTTACATCTACTGGCCGAATGGATTTCTGCGCCCCGGTACGTATGAAGTTGATGTGTGGTATCAGAATACGTGCAACGACACAACGCCTGTCAATTTCAATCTGACGACGCTCGTCAACGGGGAGGTGGTCATCTCAGATCGTCAGAATCCGACGATTGGTGAGCATTACGTCGTCAGCTTCACCATCAACCCCGATGGTACGACATCGCGGCGTGAAGGCGGTCGCGTTACAGATTCACCGACTGCGCCCCCCACATTCGATTACACGACGGCAACGGCTCTTCCCATCCAATTGAATGCGCCGCTGACGGGATCAATTACGCCGGACGATTTCTTCCAGGTGTACGGCTTCGCAGGCACAGCCGGGCAGCAGATCTCGGTTGCGATGAGCGCCGTGACGCCTGCGCTGGATACAAAACTCTTCCTCATCAGCCCGTCAGGGCAGGTGGCGGCACAAAATGATGATGCTCAACCCGGCACGGTCAAGAACTCGCTCATCAGCAAAGTGACATTGAAAGAGACGGGACAGTATCGGATTGTGGCGACCCGTTATGCTATGCAGTTCGGTGGCACGGTGGGCGATTACACACTGCTCGTTACGCCATAAGCTGAAGCGACGGGGCGGCGGCGTTTAAGGCTTCCACCCTGAACCGACGGGCGTGTTCGCCCACTCACAAACAACAAAAGGACACCCAGAAATACGCCTCAAACGCATTTCTGAGCGTCCTTTTGTCGATTCTACGCAAAAACTCACCAAACTTATGATCTTTTCTTGTTTCAGAGTAGAAATGTGGTTAGAAATAGGTTATAGTGACACAAATGAGTTGGCAATAACGTCATGCGACGCTTGTGTTTTTGTTCACCAATGGTCTATACAAATATGCCTCGCTCTGCTACGATTGCCGCTTATTCCGAGCGATTACGAAAAGAGTTTTGCATGAAACGTCTGCTGCTGCTGGCGGTACTGTTGGGCGGCCTGTGCCTGGCAGCCTGTACCCCCACCCCCAAACTGCTCGATGACTCTCTTCTCAAAGACACCAGCCTCCTGACCGATACACCTTGCGCTGCTCCCTGCTGGCACAGCATTATTCCTGGGGAGACATCATGGCGCGATATGCGAACCATGATCGAAGATGATGGACAGTTTGGCAAAGTTGATGAGGTCAAAGACGATAGTTCTGATGTTCGCTTGGTGAGTTTTGCAAGGAAAGACAGCTCAACCCCTTGCTGCCGTATTTACTCGTCATTGGACGGCAAGACGGTGGGCCAGATCTTGACTCTGCTCGCTCCAGGCCAGATTACTCTGGGTGACGTGATTGCGAAGTATGGCGAACCGACCTACGGGGCGGGCGCAGATGTAACATCGGATCAAGCGTTGGTTTCCCTCCTTTATCCTTCGACACCCATGATGGTGTATGCCTTCGCGCCGGGGATCAAAGCGGGTGAGCTGACGAAAGCGAGTCAAATTGTCGGTGTCCTTTACATGACGCAAGCGGATGTTGAGGAAATTTTGAAGAGCACCAATCTGTATACCTGGCGCGGCTATCGTAAGTTGGCCGGTTGGTTGGATACAGAGCCTGACGTCACTCCGGAAATTCAAGCAGGGGCCACAGCGGATGCGACTGCTGAGGCCACTGTAAAGCCTTAATCAGTCGCAAACACGAGAGAAAGGACTGGGGACCCGCATGGATAGCACCCCAACACTAACAACCGTTCGACCTGGCACTGCCGTCACTGGCACTGTCACACATGTGACGCTTTACGGCGCAATTATTGATATGGGTGATGGGCAAAGCGGCCTGCTGCACCTGTCGCAGATTGGTCACACTGATTTTCGTAATGTTGAGGATGTTATCAGCGCCGGACAGACCTATGAGGCGTATGTCCTCAAGGTCGATCCGAAGACGGGGCATGTCGCCCTCACCACTGTCAAGCCGCCGGAACTGCCCTGGGATGCCATCAAGATTGGCGAGACCTACAAGGGCAAGGTCGTGCGCCTGGAGAAGTTTGGCGCGTTCGTGGATATTGGCGCAGAACGCCCCGGCATGGTGCATATCTCAGAGATGACCAACAGCTACGTCAAATCACCCGAAGACGTGGTGAAAGTGGGCGATGAAGTCGATGCCCGCGTGATGAAGGTCAACCGTAAGAAACGCCAGATCGACCTCAGCATGAAGCCGGGTAAGTCCGAAGTGCAGGAAGCCTATCAGCAGCAGCAGGTCGTCCAGGAATCCACTGAACCCGTGCCGACTGCGATGGAAATGGCTCTGCGCCGCGCCCGTGCCATGAGCGAGAGCAGCAAGGGACAGACGCGTGAATACTCCAACACGCCGACCCGCAAGCCGCGCCGTGAACGCGAAGAGCGCGATGTGGAGCAGGACGAGATGATTCGTCGTACTCTGCGCTCGAACATGAAATAACACTCATACCGACGATAGCACATCGTTCGTGAACAAAAAAGCGAGGCCCGATGGCTCCGCTTTTTTGTTTTCTAACCTCAGTTTTGCTCTTCACCCTCACCCCAACCCCACTACGCGGCAGAGGGGTTGGGGTGAGGGCTAACTCGCCTCGCCCTGCATATCGCGCCAGAGACGCAGACACAGTAGGGGGAATAAAATCGTCATATTGGCTTCATGCGAGAGACACCAGGGGCATAATGCGCCCAACAGCGCGACCTGCACGTAAACCAGCCACATGCTGAACATCCAGCCAAACAAGCTAATGCCAAACATCAAGATTTTGCTGTATTGGGCCAGAAGCGGGCTGCGGCGCTCAAAAAAGAGAATTGCGGCCAGCGCGAGATACATGGCGAAGCCAAAATAGGCAATTGGGACGCCCAGAAAGCGGGCGTAGGCGCTGTTCTGGACAGTGTGACAATCGAAAATGCCATTGACGACGCAGACCATCGGCGTTTCTGTGGCTTTGACATAGGTCAGATAGCCACTGACGAGGATGCCGAAGATGATGGAAATCCAGATCACACCCGTGAGCGTAACACGACGGGCGGAGTTCTTGGGTTTTTCGTGGAGCGATGAGGAGGAGATTGTGCCAGATGTCATTGAATAGAATCCTGTGGAATCGATTTTAACCATTTTATCGGAAGTCGTGTGCCGACTTCAACACTCTGGATGTTTTCGGGGATAATCATCAGGGCATCGGCCATGACAAGTGACATGAGTGCGCCGGAACTCTGTGTGCCGGTCTCGGAGGCGATCCACTCATCGCCTTCGCGCCGCAGTGTGACGCGAATATAGCTGCGCCGCCCATCCGAGCGCATGGCCTCGCCAGTGAGCGCTGTTCCCGAGATCATCGTCTCGCCTCGATGTGCCATCTTGAGCAGGGCAGGCCGCACCATCACATCGAAGGTGACATACGCCGACACAGGATTGCCCGGCAGCCCGAAGAAGGGGATGCCGCCAAGTGTGCCATAGGCCAGCGGCTTGCCCGGACGCAAATTGATGCGCCAGAAGTTGATTTCGCCCAGTTCGGCCAACACCTGCCGCGTCAAATCTGCCGCGCCCACTGAGACGCCCGCTGAACTGATGATCAGATCAGGTTGCTGGGCGATGGCCTGCTGAAACACGGCCCTCAGCTCCTCCAGCGTATCGCGGGCATTGGGCAGACGAATCGGCTCTGCACCTGCCTCCCTCACGAGGGCGGCCAGCATCAGGCCGTTTGAATCGTAAATCTGGCCGGGTGCAAGCGGCTGACCCGGTTCAGCCACCTCGTTGCCGCTGCCCAGGATGACCACACGCGGCCTGCGGATGACAGACACCTGTGTTGCGCCGATGGCGGCCAGCATCCCGATCTCAGCCGCCCGCAGCACAGTTCCCGCTGGCAGCACAGTCTCGCCCGCCCGAATGCTCTCACCGATAGGCCGCACGTAATCGCCTGCTTTGACCGATCTGTGAATCTCAATCTGATCGGGATGAGACTCTGACCAGATCGCGTTTGTGTCTTCAACTGGAATGATGGCATCCGCGCCCTCTGGCATGGGCGCACCCGTCATGATGCGAGCCGCTTCTCCCGCGTGCAGCGCAACCTGTGGGAATGTGCCAGCCGGGATATCCTGCGTGACGCGCAGCGCAATCGGGGCGGCGCGATGAGCACTTGTGGTCTCAGCGGCCCGCAGAGCATAGCCGTCCATGCTGGAATTGGCGAACGGTGGCAGATTCAATGCGGCCATAACGGGCGCGGCCAGAATGCGCTCATGGGCCTGCGCCAGGGAACACGATTCCGTGTCACACGGCACAATCGACGCCAGGATGCGTTCGAGGGCTTGCTCAACATTTAACATATCAGCCATAGACAACCCTCTGTATAAGGTGACTCCACTTTGAGTATAGCGGCTGTCGCTTGCGTGATTCTTACAATATCGTATGTCCCACAAACGGAAATTGGCGGTAGAATAACAGAACATCTATCGGCATCAATCACTAGGTTCGCTTATGGTCACGTCTACGACGGTCACATATCCTCGTGATCTCCAGGCATTACTCGATGTCCTGCCGCATCTCAACCCCAGTGACAAAGCATTAATCGAGCGTGCCTATTATCGCGCCGAGCAAGCCCACGCCGGACAAACGCGGAAATCTGGTGAACCCTATTTTACGCACTGCGTTGCCGTTGCGGGCATCCTGGCGGATCTGCGGATGGATGCTGAGACGATTGCAGCAGGCCTGCTGCATGATGTTGTTGAAGACACCTCTGTGACGCTGGAAGACCTGCGCGACGAATTCGGTGCGGTGGTGGCTCAGCTTGTGAATGGTGTGACGAAACTCGCGCATCTGCCTATGAAGCCCATCGGACAGAAAACGGACAGTAATAACCGCAGCAGCACATTCAACAAAGAAGTGGAATACATCCGCAAAATGTTGATGATGATGAACGACGATATCCGCGTCGTCCTGGTCAAATTGTCGGATCGTTTGCACAACATGCGGACGCTGGGCTTTATGAAACCGGAGAAGCAGGAAGAAATCGCCCATGAGACGCTGGAAATCTTTGCGCCGCTGGCAAACCGCCTCGGCATCTGGCAGATCAAGTGGGAGCTTGAAGACCTGAGCTTTCGCTATATTGACCCCGACGCTTACCGCATGATTGCCAGCAAGCTGGATGAAAAGCGCGGAGATCGTGAGCGCTATATCCAGACGATTGGGGATCGTCTGCGGGCAGAACTTGAGGCACACGGCATCCATAACACCATGATCTCAGGCCGCCCCAAGCACATCTACAGCATTTATAAGAAGATGCGGCGCAAGGATGTGTCGCTGGAGGGCATCTACGATGTGCGGGCGGTGCGCGTGATCGTCGAAGATGAAATCCAGTGCTATCCTGTCCTGGGCATCGTGCATAAATTGTGGCGTCCTATCGGCAAGGAATTTGACGATTATATTGCCGCTCCCAAAGATAATTTCTATCGCAGCCTGCACACGGCGGTGCGCGATGAAAATGGCAAGACGCTTGAGGTGCAGATTCGTACCCGTGAAATGCACGAGGATGCCGAATATGGTATCGCGGCCCACTGGCGCTATAAAGAGGGCAACAAGGGAACAGATGAAGCCTTCAACCGCCGCATTGAATATCTCAGGCGCTTGATGGACGATGTGCGCGACGATGGACAGCAGGAGTCATCGCAAGCCTTCGTGGATCGCATGAAGGAAGAGGTGTTTGAGGAGCGCGTGTATGTGTCCACGCCCAAAGGCGATCTCATTGATCTGCCGATAGGGGCGACAGCGATTGATTTTGCTTACCACATCCACACCGAGATTGGACATCGCTGTCGCGGGGCCAAAGTAGGCGGCAAACTCGTTCCGCTGACCTACCAAATCAAGATGGGCGATCAAGTGGAAATCATGACCGCCTCACGCGGTGGGCCGAGCATGGATTGGCTCAACGAGGCGCTCGGTTACGTCAAGACCTCGCGGGCGCGGGCCAAGATTCGTCATTGGTTCAAGCGGCAGAACCGCGACAAACATATCACCTGGGGGCGTGAATCGCTGGAGCGTGAACTGAAGCGCCTGGGCGTGCTGGAACGCACCTCATTTGAGGCCGTGAGCAAACTGTTTGAGTATGAAAAACTCGAAGACTTTCTTGCGGATATTGGCGTGGGCGATATCAGTGGCGCTCAAATCACGAATCGCGTGCTGGAAGATGAACGCCGCCGTGAAGAGGCCAGCCGCCTCGCCAATCTCACCCTCAAGCCCAATCTCGCCACGCGCAGCACCGATACACTGCCCGCAGTCGGGGGTGTCACGGTCATGGGCCTGGAGGGATTGATGTACAGCCTCGCCAAATGCTGCACGCCGATGCCTGGTGATGAGATTGTCGGCTATATCACGCGGGGGCGCGGCGTCAGCGTGCATCGTGCCGACTGCTCGAATATGCGCGGTAACCATGATCTCGAACGGCGCATCGATGTCACATGGGGCAATACGGCTCCGGTGCAGCGTTATGTTGTGCCGCTGGAAATCACCGCGCATGATCGTGAGGGCCTGCTGCGCGATGTTTCCACCGTCATTGCGGATGAGAAGATTAATATCACCTCTGTCGATGTCATCACCCGCCAGCAAATTGCTACGCTGCACCTCAAAATCGAGATTCGCGGCCCGGAACAGCTCGCCCGTATTCTCAATCGCGTGAGCGGTGTCACAAGCGTGGTCGATGTCCAGCGGCTTCGGCAGTAACAACCCTCGATAATTCATGGGGAAGAGGGCGAGTCATGACTCGCCCCTACAAATACCGTGTAGGGGCGCAGCGGGCTGCGCCCAAAAGACTCTCCATAATATTCATCAGGGCATGAGCGCCAATCATGCCCTGATTGATTCTTGTCAAATTGATACACCTAAATGTGTAGCGCATTCGCATCCGCGCAAAACATGCCTTGCCCGCGTGATAGGGTCAAAAGAGATGGGTAAGCCATCTTATAAATCGATATCACGTTTATGGGGTAAAGGATCATCTCATGCTGCGCTGGCTCACAGAACTTCATGCAACATCAAAGCGGGTGGTATCGTATTTTGTGCCTCGTGAGGAGGGGTTGTCGCGGGTTGGACAGGTGATGCAGACAGGTCAGGCGTTATATCTGGCGTGCCATGAAAAGCTCATCGATGGGCAGGCGCTGTGTGACGCTCTCGGTGTCTCAACTCTCTCGGCGCTTGATGACATGTCCTATCTCATTCTGGACGACTGCGACATCCTCGATTCGCAGACGCTGATTGTGCTCATTCGCACTCTGCTGCAAAACACCCTGCGCCTTAAACTGGTTCTTTTTAGCCGCCGCCCGCTGATTGATCTCCATGCCGATTCGGTCATCAGTTCGTTGTATGCCTGCATACTTGGCTCGTCGTTGATCGAATCGCCGTATGAGGAGGAGCGGCTTGTCCTGTATGTAGAGTCGTTCGGACAGGGGCGGGTGTTTGTCAATGGACAGTTGATTGAAGAGTGGCCTGGCTCACAGTCCATTGAGACGTTCTTTGTGATGCTTGACTTGATGCCCGCCTCAATCGACACGCTGCTGATGGCGTTGTTTGGCAGCACGAAGGCTGATGTGTATAACAAATTTCATGTCAGCAAGTCCTATATCAATCGGGCATTAGGGCAGGATTTTACGATGCTTGGCGGCGGCGCACAGGCCCGTGAACAGATGTATTATCTGTCCGATAAGATCAGCCTGCACAGCGATTTTTACGATTTTGGCGGGTTGATTAAGCCGATGTTCGATCAAAATGCGACATCAGACACGATTCTGGTGTGCGCGACGGCTCTCATGCAGTTTGCCTATCGCGAGTATGTGGGGCAAGTGACGGATAACGCTCATTTGCAGGGGCGGCGTCAGCAGTTGGCGTATTATCTCAGTCAGGCGCTGGTGCAGGTGGGCTATCGCGTCTGGCGCAGGGGCGATGATATCCAGGCGGAGGCACTGTTTGCCCGTTCCAGCGTGACGGATCGTGCCAATCGTGAGCCTGTGGATGCGCTGATGGCCCTGTATCGGCAGCAGGGGCGTAATCAGGATGCAGCGGCGGTGTATCGGCGCTGGAAGGATGCCCAGGCTCGCATGGCGGTGTAACATCCTCACCCGACCTCTCTTCCACTGTGCGGGAGAGGGGTTGGGGTGAGGGGTTCAGACATTATTTAATGTGTGTCGTTGCTGCCGTTAGATGAGGCCGCGCCGTTGCCCTCTGTCTCTTCGCGGGGTTGGAGCCGCCGCTGATAGCGGATGACCGAACTCACCGCGTCTTTTGCGCCAAGCGTGAGGGCAATATCGCCCCCGGCTTTGCCGCGCTTGAGGAGAGGCGCTTTGCCGATCTTGACGACGACAGGTTTATTTTTGCTCGTCAGGATGATGATCTGCTCATCGGCGCTGCCAATTGCGGCCGCCACCACCTCGCGGCTGTTGTTGGGCAGGCGCATCGAAATCACGCCGCTGCCTGCGCGTCCTTGTGCGGCATATTCATCAATGGCGGACGACTTCGCAATCCCATCATCGGTGATATTCCAGACAAGCGCATTCGGCTGCACGATGCCCGCACCCACGACGCGATCTTTTTGCGGCATGAGTTTGATGCCGCGCATCCCGCCCGCAGGCAGACCGGTGGGCCGTACCTCCTCCTCATTGAAGCGAATCGTCTGCCCTGCGGCGGTCATGAGCAGCACTTCATCCTGGCCACTGGTATAGAAGACCGTCAGAAGGCGATCTTCGCCCGCGTTGAAGGTGCTGAATGATTTGGCCGACAGCCCCGGCAGATCTTCAATGCGGAGGCGTTTGACATCCCCGCCCTCGCTGACGAAGAAGAGATAGCCGGATTTGATGGTCGAGGGCAGCGTCAGGCCCGCGACAATCTCACGATCAGCGGTGAGCGTGCTGATCGTGCTGAAGGATGTCCCCTCGGCAGGATCACCGACGCGGGGCAATTGCTGGACGCCGACAGTGGCACATTCGCCCTGGACGCTGAACAGATACAAAATCTCGGACGTGCTGCTCTCGATGAGCAGCCGCGACGGTGTCTTTGTCGCCGCCATGATTTTGGGGGCCACTGCTTCCAGCGTGCGGCCAAGCTTGCCCTCTGTCGTGAGCGTGATCCAGGTTTGCTCTTCCGGGATCATGAAGCTGCTGGCGCTGACAGTGGCGACGGTGCTGCTGGCGATGACGGTGCGGCGCGGATCATTGAAGCGCTGCTTGATCGTAATCAATTCTTCTGCGATGACGGCCCGCATCTTGCCCGGATGACTGATCAGGCCATCCAGATAGCCGATGATACGCAACTTCTCCTGATACTCCTCATCGATTTTCTGGGCTTCCAACGCAGCAAGGCGGCGCAGCGGCATCTCCAGGATGGCATTGGCCTGGATTTCCGTAATTTCGAGCAGGGCAATCAGGGCCTGACGCGCATTGTCAACCGTTTTGGATTGGCGAATGGTGCGGACGACTTCATCCAGCCGATCCAGCGCCTTGAGCAGCCCTTCGAGGATATGAGCGCGTTCCTGGGCGCGGGTGCGGTCATACTCGCTGCGGCGGCGCACAACGACAATGCGATGATCGAGATAGACGCGCAGGCACTGCTTGAGCGTCAGCGTGCGCGGCTGATTGTCCACCAGCGCCAGCATGATAATACTGAAGGTCTCTTGCAGCGGCGTCTGCTTGAACAGATTATTCAGGACATCGGCAGCTTCAACCCCGCGCTGCAACTCCACCACCAGCCGCACCGGATTGTTGCGATCTGATTCGTCGCGCAGATCGGACAGCCCTTCAAGGCGGCCCTGACCGACAAGCGAGGCGATACGTTCAATGAGGGCGGATTTGCTGGTTTGATAGGGCAGTTCGGTCACGATAATGCGTGATTTGCCGCGCCCCATATCTTCAATGTGGACTTTGGCGCGAACGGTGACTTTGCCGCGTCCCGTCGCATAGGCTTGCATGACGGGGTTGTCTTCCAGTTCCGTCTCGTGATGGGTATAGATGACGCCGCCCGTCGGGAAATCTGGCCCCTTGATGAAGCGCATCAGCTCTTCAATCGTGATATCGTCCAGCCGCTCCCACTGCTGCAACATGTAGGCCAGCGCATCACACACCTCACCAAGATTGTGCGGCGGAATGTTGGTGGACATGCCCACCGCAATGCCGGATGCACCGTTGACGAGCAAATTGGGAATGTTGGCAGGCAGAACGTTCGGTTCGGTCAGACTTCCATCAAAGTTATCACCAAAATCGACAGTCTCTTTATCAATATCACTGAGCAGCTCCTGCCCAATCCAGGCGATACGGGCTTCGGTGTAGCGCATCGCCGCTGCGCCATCCCCATCAATACTGCCAAAATTGCCCTGGCCTTCCACGAGCATATAGCGCATGGAGAAGTTTTGAGCCAGACGCACCATTGCATCATAGACAGAGGTATCACCGTGTGGGTGATATTTGCCCAGCACCTCGCCGACAACACGCGCACTTTTCTTGGGCGGTGTGTCAGCACGAATCCCCATGTCGTACATGGCGTAGAGAATACGTCGATGTACAGGCTTGAGGCCGTCGCGGGCATCCGGGAGGGCGCGGGCCACGATCACGCTCATCGCGTAATCGAGATAGGCATCGCGCATCTCCTGCTCAATCGTAACGGGGTGGATATCTCCAATAGTCATTAACGTCCTCAGACATTCAGGGCGTTGTGCCCCCCATTTACAGGTCAATCACAAATCAAGAGAGAGTTTTAAAACATGCGTTCTACCCTTCCATTATAAGAGCGAACGCCACAGGACGCTAGTGAGATTCTCACGAGAATTTACACGGTCCTGTCTGGAATCGAAAGAGAGGATTATGGTAGGATGCTGCCATGAAAACATTCCATCGCACTCACACTCTTCGCCAGTTCCTGCTTGGGCTGGTCATTTTAAGCGGATTGGCCGCGTGTACGCCACGCGAATCGGTGGTCATCTATGTGACCCCGACGCCTGCCGATGGGGTTATCACCCAGGCTGTCGCTGTCATCCCGACCATCGCTTTGACTCCATCGGTGACGAGTGAACTCCCACTGACCGAGAGTCCGACGGAGCCACCGTTCGTCATGCCCACGCCCATCGTACCCGTTGGGGTACTGCCCACGCAAGGCCCTGTGACGCCCGCGCCGACGAATACGGATGCAGCAGCGGCTGTCACGCCAGGTGCGCCAACGGCCACCTTTGGGGCGATCATCGGCACAGCCTACACGCTGCCGCCGACCAATACGCCGCGCCCCACCGCCACTAACACGCCCGCCAATACGCCGATTGCCACCCCCTATACCACCTGGCCGACGCTGGATGGCAGCCGCATCGGGATTCAGTTGGACTATAACGTGACGCTGGATTACTGGTATACGCTCACGCTGCAAACACGCGACACCAATGCCGGATGGATCAAGCTGCAAGCCAACTGGTCAGCGCTCCAGCCCAACGGCCCGGATGAATATGGCGCGGCTTTCCAGCAGTTCGTCGATTATGTGCAGCGGGCGCATGGGGCCGGCATGAAAGTGCTCTTGAGTGCCGTCAAAGCGCCCGCCTGGGCGCGGAATACCACCGAGGAATACGGCCCTCCGACAGACCCAGCCACTTATGCCAATTTCCTGCGCTTCATGATCACGCAGATCAAGCCGGAGAATATTGACGCGATTGAAATCTGGAATGAGCCGAATCTCAAGCGCGAATGGCGCGGGGCGCTGCCCTTCAATGGCGGCGGCTATATGCAGGTGTTCAAGCCCGCCTATAACGCCATCAAAGAGGCGGCCCCCAATGCTCAGATCATCACGGCGGGCCTCGCGCCAACGGGGGACACTGACGGCAGCATCAATGATCGCACCTATCTTCAGCAGATGTATAACGCGGGGCTGGCCCAATACAGCGATATTGTCCTCGGCATTCATCCCTATGGCTGGGGCAATCCGCCCGATTTCCGCTGCTGCGATAACATCCCCGGTCACGGCTGGGATGATGATCCGCACTTCTTCTTCCTCGACAACATTGACGCCTATCGTGCCCTGATGGTGAAGAACGGCCAGGAGAATAACAAGATGTGGATCACGGAGTTTGGCTGGGCGACGTGGGCCAATTATCCGGTGGATTATCCCACAGGCGATGATTGGATGACCTACACATCGCCGGAAGAGCAGGCCCAGTATGTGATTCGCGCCTTTGAGATTGGTCAATCGCTCGATTACATCGGCCCGATGTTCCTGTGGAATCTGAACTTTGGCGGGCGTGACCCGATCATGAATCGCAGCGAGATGGCCGCCTACAGCATGATCTACGACATTGGCGAGGGCCTGCGCTATCGCCCGCTGTTCGGCATCCTGCCGCAGATTATCATGCCTGCGGCCACACCTGTCGCGGCGCAGTAGGCGACGATATTAAATTAAAGTTATATCAATCCTGATATTCTTGAGAATATCGGGATTTGTGTTTATAGTATAGCAAGGTCTATTTTATGAATTGAGAAAAAATATGAAGCGTGCAGTTTTGAGCGTCGCTTTTACACTGTTGTGTGCAACCGCTGTTGTTGCACAGTCGGACACCTGCACCGCCTTCGTGGATGCGGTGCTGGAGCGCGTTGATAGCGCGTGTGCGGACATCACGCGCAATACGGCTTGTTAGGGCAATACCGCGCTGGAGGCCGAACCCCAGTCCGAGACCCCTGATTTCACATTTGCCGAAGTCGGGGATCGCGTCGATCTGAGTGCGCTGGCGTCGCTCAAAACAGCGGCCCTCGATGAAGCGGCAGACGTGTGGGGCATCGCGGTTTTGTCGGTACAAGCGGATTTGCCCGACACCTTGCCTGGACAAAATGTGACTATGATCGTCTTTGGCGACGCCACGCTGGAACCACAAGTGACGTTGACCTTGTCGATTACTGCCAATGGCGCAAACGTCCGCAAGACGCCCAGCAAAAACGGTGCAGTTGTGGGTAGCCTGCTCGCTGGCACAACCCTGAAAGCCGATGGACGCCTGAAAGACAATTCGTGGGTGCGTGTGACGTTGGAAGATGGCAAGATTGGCTGGATCAATACCGGCGTTTCCAGCGTGGAAGGTGATGTAAGCAGCCTCAAAGTTCGCACGGAGGATGATGTCGCAGCCAGCGCTGGAGCAAGCGCCTTCTACTTTAAGGGTGGGGTTGGCAGTAGTGCATGTGGCGATGTGCCGAGAGAAGGCTTGATGATTCAAACACCTAGCGACGCAGGTGCGGTAGAATTGACTATCAACAATATCAAACTCAGCTTGGGTTCGACGGCTTACCTACAATTTCTTGACGGTAATGAGATTGCTGTCAATTTACTGGAAGGGAATGCTTTGGTTACAGCGCAAGACGGTACATCACGCGTGTTTGCTGGAAGCCGCGTACGCGTACCTTTAAATGAGAATTTTGTCCCAAGCGATAAACCTACAAGAGCGGAAGCCTATGAAGATTTAGGCACCTTGCCCCTCCTATTGTTACCTGATTCTATTTCTTCTGCCGAACCGTTAAGCCAGTCCGAAATTGATTCGCGCTTAGGTTCAGCAATTATGACCTTCGCTGCGAGTTTTGGTAGCGAAGGTCTCACAAAAGAGCAAGCAGGATGGCGTGAGGGTGAGGACTTATGCCTTGATGGTGGTACAACCTTTATTGTGACAGGGCAATTTGCAGTGTATCTTGACGTAACTCGCGGGACAACACTAACAGTTACAAATAATACTATCAAAAACCTTGCCCCGGCTTCAGTAAGGTTTGCTTTTGGCAACGAGGTACTGGAAACGGCGGCGAATACACTAACTTATACTGCAACCCGTGATGGGAGTTTATTAATTCAAGCTGCGCCATCATTTGTCGTAAGTGAGCCGCCTCGCAATATTGTAGTGGTTTGTGGTTGATGCATAAACAGCTTCCTCGTCAAATCTCACTATTATGTCACCAATATCCTATGTTTTATACGAGATCGTAGATTACTGTTGATTGAGCAGGCTCTGAACACATAGAGATCACTGCGACAATTGAATTGACGAAAAAATAGTTTTTTGAGGCGGTCAGGCATACTTCGGCTGACCACAACTGTTCAACCTCTTGAGTTCCTGTTTAGAAGAGGGTTTGTTGCGGATTGAATGAGTGCAATCCCTACATGACGTGTGGTTTTAATAGGGGTGGCATTCATATGATGTTTGAACAGACTAAATGTCAAACAGCAGAATACGACTTGACCCTGAATCCCTAACGCCAGATTTTCAACAAAAACAGCCCTGAAGACTCTCAGGGCTGTTTTTGTTTGGGTTTTTCAGCAGAGGGCAGGATGCATCCTGCCCCTACGGGCCGACTTTATTCGTAGAGTTCGTCGGCCTCGTCGTAATCTTCCTCGGTCATATCCAGCGCGCCCTGGTCACGCAGTGACGTGCGCGGCCCGATGCGTTCGCGGTCTTTGTGAGCATGGAAGCCTGTGCCGGACGGAATGAGCTTGCCGATGATGACATTCTCTTTCAGGCCGTACAGCGGGTCAACCTTGCCTTCGATGGCCGCACCCGCCAGCACCTTAATCGTGTGCTGGAAGCTGGCCGCCGAGAGGAAGCTGTCGGTGCTGAGGGCGGCTTTGGTGACGCCGAGCAGCACAGGCATGGCCGCTGTGACTTCTTTGTTGCGCGAGCGCAGTTCTTCGTTGATCTCCAGCAGATGCAGTTGATCGATCAGCTCGCCCGGCAGCAAATCGCTGTCGCCGCTGCGCGTGATCTGGACTTTGCTCAACATCTTGCGGATGACCACTTCAAAATGCTTGTCAGCGATATTCACGCCCTGGCTGCGGTACACCTTCTGGATTTCCGTCAGCAGATACAACTGGGTCGGGCCGGAACCGAGCACCTTGAGAATCTGGTGCGGGTTGATCGAGCCGGCGGTGAGTTGTGTGCCAGCGGTGATGTGCATCCCATCAGTGATGCCGTTGCGGAGCCGTGAACTGGCCGGAATCTCATATTCGATTTCTTCACGCTTCTCGAAACGAATATACAGCGTGTGATCCTCGACATGCACCTTGCCCGGCATCTCAGACACGAGTTTTTCATCGTCTCCGCCGCCGACGCGCTGCGCCAGCGCTGTGCCTTTCTTGACGTCGTCATCTTCACGCACGAGGATCGTCCATGTTTCCGGCACGTCGTATTTCTGGCTTTCAACGCTGCTGTTGATGACTGTCGCCACCTGCACGTTGTCTTCACGCTTCTTCAAGCGCAGGATGCCATCGATATCCACCATGACGGATTCACCTTTGGGTTTCTTGCGTCCCTCAAAGAGTTCTTCCACGCGGGGCAGACCGCTGGTGATATCGCCGCCTGAGGATGCCGTACCGCCCGTATGGAACGTGCGGAGTGTGAGCTGCGTGCCTGGTTCACCGATGGACTGGGCGGCAATCACGCCGACAGCCGTCCCGATTTGAACCATGTCGCCAGAGCCAAGATCACGGCCATAGCACAAGGCACAGCAGCCATGCACCAGAGCGCAGGTCATGGGGCTGCGAACTTCGACTTCGGGCACACCTGTGGCGTCAATCGCATCGGCTATTTCATCATCGATCATGCCGTTACGCAGCACGATCAGTTCATTCGTCTTGGGATCGATAATATCGCGGGTTGAACAGCGGCCTACAATACGTTCTTGGATGGTCTGACCAGCCACGTCATCGCTGCGCAGGATTACGAGACCTCTTTCGGTGCCGCAGTCCGCGCGATTGATGATCATGTCCTGGGCCACATCGACCAGACGACGGGTCAGATAACCCGCGTCGGCAGTACGGAGGGCGGTATCGGCGAGACCTTTACGCGCACCGTGTGTCGAGATGAAGTATTCCAGCGCATTCAAGCCTTCACGGAAATGCGAGCGAATGGGCAGATCGATGATGCGGCCTGACGGATCGGCCATCAAACCGCGCATCCCGGCCAACTGTGTGATCGGGCCGAAACCGCCTTTGGTCGAGCCGGAGATCGCCATGACCGCAATCGGGCCATAGGGATTGAGCGTGCGCTGAAGTACGTCCTGGAGCTGATCTTTGGCCTTCGTCCATTCTTCAATCGTGATCTGATAGCGTTCTTCTTCTGTCAGGAGGCCACGACGGAAGTTGCGTTCGGCGGCGGTCACAGCTTCTTCGGCGTGGGCCAGGATTGCGGCGCGTTCTTCCGGGATTTCCAGATCGCTGACGGCAATCGTTGTACCGGAGACCGTCGCATAGCGGAAGCCGTGATCTTTAATGGCATCCACGATGTCGGTGGTGATATCCGAGCCAAGCCGCGCATAGCACTGCGACACGAGTTTTTGCAGCTTCTTCTTATCGAGCGTTTCCTGCACATAACGAATTTCGTCGGGCAGAATCCGATTGAAGATCGCCCGTCCCACCGTTGTTGGTTCGGGATCGGGCTGTGCATCCAGCTCATCGTTGTAATTGCCCAGCAGGATCGGCGTATGCAGCCCCACCTGACCGAGATTGTAGATGTATTCCACTTCATCGATATCAACGACCATACGGCGTTCATGCAGATTGCTGATTTCGAGCTGATCTGTCCAGCCTTTTTTCTTCATCAGCTTCCGCATCTCAACCGTATTGACGAGGATGCAGTCGATTTCGCCGTTGAACAGGGCACGCATCATGCCATCAACCGCATTTTCTGTCACGCGGGCGCGATCATTCTCAATGACGATGGTGTCTTCAAACACCACCTTGCCGGGAATATCGCGGTACTGCGCCCAGTAGAAGCCGTTCGTCCGCAGGGCCACACCCACGCGCACAGCGGCATTGTCCAGCGTGGTGAAGCTGCGGAAGTCATCGGCACGGGCTTTGAGCGTCACAATCTCAACGGTGGGATCCATCGTGAGATAGTAAATGCCGAGCACCATGTCTTTGGCCGGGCCAACGATAGGCTGACCATCAGCGGGCTTGAGCAGATTCTTGGTGCTGAGCATGAGGGTACGCGCCTCATGCACGGCCTTGTCACTCAGCGGGACGTGCACAGCCATCTGATCGCCGTCGAAATCGGCATTGAAGGCCGAGCAGACGAGCGGGTGAATCTGGATGGCCTTGCCTTCGACCAACTGGGGTTCAAACGCCTGAATACCGAGGCGATGCAGCGTGGGCGCACGATTGAGCAGCACAGGACGATCTTTGATGACCTGTTCCAGGACTTCCCACACTTCGGGCTTTTCACGCTCAATGATGCGTTTCGCGCCCTTCACATTGCTGGCGTAGTTGTATTTCACGAGGCGGCTGATGACGAATGGGCGGTAGAGTTCCAGCGCCATTGTCTTGGGCAGACCACACTGATGCAGCTTGAGACGCGGCCCGATCACGATGACCGAACGGCCCGAATAATCAACGCGCTTGCCGAGCAGGTTGCGACGGAAACGACCCTTCTTGCCCTTCAGCATATCGCTGAGTGACTTGAGTTCACGCCGCCCCCGACGGCTGAGAGCCTTCCCGCGCTGGCTGTTGTCGATGAGACTGTCAACGGCCTCTTGCAGCATACGCTTCTCATTCCGCACAATCACATCCGGCGCACCCAGTTCCAGCAGATGCTTGAGACGGTTGTTGCGGTTGATGACGCGGCGGTACAGGTCATTCAGATCGCTCGTGGCAAAGCGACCACCATCCAACTGCACCATCGGGCGCAGATCGGGCGGAATCACGGGCAGGACGGTCAGAATCATCCACTCAGGGCGGTTTGTGCTGGCACGCAGGCTCTCGACCACGCGCAGACGCTTGGTGGATTTCTTCTTCTTCTGCTTGGATTTGGTGGTGCGG
>DAOTUR010000416.1:0-1871 GCA_034436915.1 Anaerolineae bacterium | reverse complement strand
CACCAACTTAAGGATTTTGAGCCATGTCAATAACCGTCCCATCCGCATATGACATGGCAAGATCGCTTGCGCCAGGGACTGAAAGTCCCTGTCTCCCGTGTTGCGGGGTTGAAAACCCCCGCCTCCCTTTTTGCCGGACTGAAAGTCCCGCTCCGAGCCACCTCTGCATTCTGTTTCTGCGGGGTTTTCAACCCCTGGCGCAAGCGATTTGGCGGCGTGATGAGGGGGGCGAAGACGCACACGTTGGCCCACAATGAGCACAAAATCCTTAAGTTGGTGCATATGGGACATGGCGTGCCATGTCCCTACGCAAAACCACCTCCCACGTCCTTCGGACGCACGCCGTCACTGCGGCCCACATCCATAACCAGACGAACCATGCCTTCCTAAATGGTATAACGTGAAAATCCCGACCACGTTATCGTGTACACCTACCGAGATATCGCGCTCCACGAAGGAGAAAAACAATTCATAATTATTGCCGTGCAAACGCCTGGAAGGGATTAGTGCGCGTGAGTTGATCCAGCGTGGCCTGATCAACGCCGCGTTTGACAAGCTTTGGCACAAAGATTTCGTTCAAATAGGTATAGGGTTTGAGATCACGCCCCGGCGCGGCGGGATCATACCAACCGCGATCATGGCTCAGCAGCAGACGATGCCCAAATCCGGCCTCCAACACCTTGAGGATATTGGTGATGTGACGCTCATCATCCTCATTGCCGATGGAATCGAATTCCAACCAGACGCCGCGCCGCGCCATCTCCATGTAGAGGTCAAAATTCGGTTCCGCCTGGGTGTGAATCCAAATGAAGCGCTCTGGTGTATAGCCCACTGCTTCGATGATATCCAACTGATCCCGCACCACCCGCCCGCGAATGGTGTGGCTGCCAATGACCGCATTCACCCGCGCTGCCGCCCGTGCCGCCGCCCGCAGGACTTTCGTTTCCGTCGCCGTGATGTCCTCATCGCCTGCGCTCAGCTTAATCCATCCGGCCTGCACGCCGCTGTCCTCGATCTCATGCTCCAGTTCCTGACACATCCATTCATAGAGAGCCTCCTCGCTGGCCTCATGCACCCAGGATGGGATCCAGGGTTCACGATAGACGCCCGTCGGCACGAGAATCGGCAGTTGGGTCGCCTCCGACACGGCCCTGTCGAAATCGGCCCGCCGCCCCACGCCAACCGTGCTGCACTCGACCAGTGCCGTCACACCCTGCGCTTGAATCTTCTCAATTTCAGGTTTCATCAGCGCGACAACCTCGGACGCCTCGGCCTGGGCATAGCCGGGCTGATCCCAGGTGCGTAAATCCACAAAGACATGCTCATGCGGCAAAATCATACCCAGTTCGTGGGCCGATTTTGGCCCCAGCGTTGTAATCACATGTGCCATTATGCATCCTTTCTCATCTGAGTATGAATTATCCTCATGTTTGGCTTTTTGTCATCATAATCAGTGGTGCAAGTCATAAATTTGAGGTGGGATTAGGGTAGGGGCGCAGCACGCTGCGCCCGATTGCGAACATGGATAAGGCGCGCAGCGTGCTGCGCCCCTACATAAATACCCTCTGTGATCTTTTGTGAACTAGAAATATAATATTCTGGTAATCATTCATCTATCCGTGAGAATCGTGGGTTTGTAGGGGCAGGATACATCCTGCCCACGTTGAATCCTCTACACATCATCAGGGCGCGAGATATCGCGCCCCTACAACGGCCTTTGTCGCATGGATAGGTGAATGATTACATATTCTGGTGACATACTCCCCACACCTAAAGGCGGGGGCATCTGCCGTAAACGCCGGAGGCTTGGCTTACGCCAAAACTTCCACCGACTGAGACAGTATGAGATGATGCCCCATCTCATAGACGAG
>DAOTUR010000415.1:0-6306 GCA_034436915.1 Anaerolineae bacterium | reverse complement strand
GAACTGGTGAGGCATTCCGAAGTGCCTATGTATTCGTCTCTAACGGAGCCTTCTCAGGCCAAGTCTGGTAAGCATTGGGGCTAAAAGCCCCTCCCTTTAGGGATGGGGATGCTTACTCTTTCTCAACAAGGGATATCTCAGATCTAATAATTGTCCCGATAGGGGGCCAATTGAATATGTGTGATGGCAATCGCCAGACCATCAGCGGCATCATCAGGTTTGGGGATGCTCTCCAGATTAAGCATGACGCGCACCATCTCCTGCATCTGGTGTTTGTCGGCTCCGCCATAGCCTGTGAGGGACTGTTTGATCATGTTGGGCTTGTACTCAGAGATGGGCAGATGGGCCTTCTCCAGCGCCAGCAGAATCACGCCGCGCCCCTGGGCCACTGTGATGCCTGTGGTGGCGTTTTTGCCAAAGAATAACTCTTCAATGCCCACCGTGTCCGGCTTGTAGGTGGCGATGAGCAGCGTCAGCTCGTCGTAAATGGTGGCGAGACGTTCTGGCATGGGGGTATTGGCAGGCGTGCGGATGACGCCATAATGAACGGCCTGGAGCGAGCCATCTTCCAACTCTCGCACCAGACCATAGCCCACGATGGCTGTCCCGGGATCGATTCCCAGAGCTAACACTAGGCTTCTGCCTCGAATGCTTCGATGATCTCTTCGTTGATCGAGAGATTAGAGGCCACGCTCTGGACATCATCCAGGTCTTCCAGCTTACGCATCAAGCGCAGGTTGGTGAGGGCGGTGTCCACATCCTGCTCTGATTCGGTGTCCGCGAACCAGCGCAGTTCTGCGGTCTCAATCGTGTATTTGGCGTCGGTCAGCGCGGTTTCAATCGCGGCGAAGGCTTCACGCGGGCCATAGATAGCAATCGTGCCTTCTTCATCGCCGACTTCTTCCGCATCATCGGCCCCTGCGTCCGCCGCGAACATGAAGACATCATCGAAATTCAGCTTGTCGCCCGTGATTTCGAAGTAGGCCATCTGCTTGAACTGCCACGAGACGGAGCCGGATTCGGCCATACGTCCCCCGTTGCGGCTGAGAACGGCTTTCACTTCGGCGAGGCTGCGATTCTTATTATCGGTCATCACTTCGATGATGAAGGCGATGCCGCTTGTGCCGTAGCCTTCCCAGGTGAACTCATCTACTGAGCCGCCTTCAAGTTCGCCCGTGCCTTTTTTGATGGCGCGTTCGATGTTCTCACGCGGCATATTCACGGATTTGGCTTTTTCAATCGCCAATTTCAGCTTGGCGTTGCTTTTTTCATCGCCGCCGCCTTCACGGGCAGCAATAGTGACATCGCGGCCCACCCGTGTGAAGATTTTGCCACGCTTGGCGTCTTCCGCACCTTTTTTACGCTTGATCGTTGACCACTTACTATGCCCTGACATATTCTGCGCTCCATAAAATCTTGCCCTAAGTCGGAGGCTATTATACTGGAAAAGTGAGCCTCGGAGCGAGAGTGGGCTATGCTATAATCCGCACGCTCTCACCCATGTCAGGGGACATACTCGTGTCACAAGCGGCCCTCACGATTCCATCCCGCCCGCCCGCCAAACAAATTGAACGTATGGCCTGGGCCATCGTGTGGTTTTCGTTCGTCCTTTTTTGTGCGGTCTGCATTGCCATCACGACAGGCGTCTATGCCTTTCTGTTTTATTCTGTCGTCCCGCTCAATGTTGAAGCCCAGGTGGGCAAGGGGACGGTTGTCATCTCCTCTGCCGACGCCGGGGAGCGCGGCCAGCGCGTGCGTGAAAATCTCCCGATGCGGCCCGCGCAGATGAGCACCGACGCCCTGTCTCAGGCGACCCTGGTGTTCAATATCCCCGAAGACACGCATACCCAGTTTGTGGCAGCAGTGACGCTCAAGAGCAACAGCAGTATCACGCTGCGACGGGCCAATCGCCCCCGCTTTGACTCAAGCAGCGGGCGCTATGAAATTGAACTGTCGGATTTAAAAGGCGATATCGAAGTTGTCATCGGGAACACCGATACACGCCAGGTCTGGATTCAAATTACCACGCTGCGCGATGAAACCGTGACCCTGACCCAGCCGGGACGCTATGTCATTTCAGCCTCAGATTTGCGCGTGCAGGTGGCAAATCGGCGCGGTGAGGCGATTCTCTCATCGGCGGATGGCTCCTACAATTTATTGCTGCCTGCGGGCCAGGATGGGCTGCTGGTGGCGGGACGGACGCCCGTCACCTCGCCGCCGCGCACCAACCTCATCGATCATGGCCTGTTCATCTTCGATGCCCTCAATACCACCAATGAATCAACAGTAGAGGACAAGATTCAACTGCCCATCCATTGGGGCTGTGCCAATGCCCAGAAAGAGGCTCCGCGTGGGGCCTACAATGTGGCGCAATCGGAAGGGCGCACCGCCTTAGAACTCGCACGAGGTAACAATGCCACCACGAATGGCGAAACGCGCTGCAAGCAAACCTATGCCCCGCCCGGCCTGGATGTGACGGGTTACAGCTTTCTGGAGTTGGAGACGACCTTCCTGATTCAATATCAATCGATCAGTGAGTGCGGCGTTGAGGGCAGCGAATGCCCGCTGATGATGCATCTCCTCTACACGGATGTTCATGGCGTGCAGCGCGAGTGGTATCAGGGCTTTTATTCATTGCTTGACCCGCTGTATGACTTCTATAAATCGCGCTGTGCGAGCTGCACCCAGGATCATGAGCAGATCAATGAGAAGGTGTGGTACACCTACGAGAGCGGCAATCTGCTCAACATCTTCCCGTCGGATGCGCTGCCTGCGACCATCAACATGATTGAGTTGTATGCATCAGGGCATCAATATGATGTGTATATCGGGGAGATTTCGCTGTTTGCAGGCATCGTAGAAGCTGTCCCGCCGGATGGAACTGCGCCGTTGGGGACGAAGCCTTAGAGACGATTTAAGGATTAACGGTTTTTTGGGGTTGGATCAATGGGATGGGAGGGTTTGGCACGCCAAACCCCTACAAAACCTCCATTTTGACCCGTAGGGACACGACCTGCCGTGTCCACCCATGCGGACGAGGCGGGCCTCATCCCTACATACGGCCCTCTACAAAAACGCTGCGAACATGGAATGGCAATCTACGAAAACCCCAATCCTTTTTCCTTCAATGATACCCATCCCTGCCGCCCCATGATGAGATGATCGATGACCTGCACATCCAGCAGGTGGCCTGCATCCACGAGAGTGCGCGTGAACTGCACATCCTGCGGCGAGGGCTGCGGATCGCCGGAGGGATGGTTGTGAGCCAGGATGAAGGCGGGCGCATTGTGGGCCAGCACCTCACGGAAGATTTCGCCTGTTCGCAAAATCGTCATGTTGACCGTGCCGATATAAATCGTGGGGATAGCGAGTACCTGCTTTTGACTGTCGAGCAAAATCAAACACACATGCTCCTGGCGCAGATGTGTCATGGTGCGAAGCAGGTGGGCGGCATCAGCAGCGGTGTGAATCACTGTTTGCGAGAAGGGGGCAGGCTGTTGGGCGCGGCGCGTCCACTCAGCCAGGGCCTCCAAACATATTTTGTCCTCATCGCTTATACGTGGAATGCTGTGCAAACGCTCTAAGGGCAAGTGGATCAGGCCCGCTATGCCGCCGACATGGGTCAAAATCCGTGATACATCATCAAGACTCTGGGCATGGGGGAGCAAAATTGCGAGTAAATCTGTATCTGAAAGCTGTGTCTCAGGCACAGTCGATCCTTTACACCAGACAAGAACATGCCTAGTGTACCATTCCTCCGCAATTGCGCGTCATGTGGGGCGTGCTATGATAGCCACAGATGCAAAACACGGCGTTTAAGGACGTGCGGCTATGGGGTTTGACATTAACGAAGGCGTGCTACTCGGCGCGGCGGTGTACGGCGGCGTCATTTTAGCGGTCTTCTGGCTGGCGTTGGTGCTGTGGACGTGGCGCGATATGAAGTCGCGCAGCCGCGATGGAGTGGCGCGTTTGCTGGTCACGCTGCTGGTAGCAGTGCTGAATGTGCCGGGCGTATTCATCTATATCCTGCTGCGTCCGCGTGAAACGCTCTCAGAAGCCTACGAACGCTCTCTGGAAGAAGAAGCCCTGCTGCAAGAGATCGAAGAGAAGCCCGCCTGTCCGGGCTGCGGCCAGCGTGTGCTGGCGCAGTGGCAGGTCTGCCCAGCGTGCCATACGCGCTTGAAGCGCCCGTGCCGTACCTGTCACAATCTGCTGGAACTGTCTTGGGATGTCTGCCCGTTCTGTGCGGCCTCACAGCCTGCCTATATGCCGCAGGATGAGGTCGTGAACTCGTCGCGCCATGTGCAGCGCCAGCCGCCGCGTGCGCCGCACAGCCCCGGCGCTGTGCCGGATATTGCCGATAAATGGCTTGCGCCGACGGCCCGCCAGCGCGGAACTGCCGCCCGTCCCACTGCATCCACTGATTATCCCGCAGAGCAGCCCGGCTTTGTGGATGACAACACGGCCTATTAAGTCGCATGGCACTCTCTCTGCGTGAACTCAATGATCGTGTCAAAAAAGAGGCAGCCTTCGTCGAGCCGCTTCTGGCGGAAATCCGCCGCGTCATCGTGGGGCAGGATGCGCTCCTGCACCGCCTGCTGATCGCGCTGCTGTGTGATGGGCATGTACTGATCGAAGGTGTGCCGGGGCTGGCGAAAACGCTCACCGTCCGCACGTTGGCAGCAGCGATTCAGGTGCATTTTCAGCGCATACAATTTACGCCCGATCTGCTGCCGTCGGATTTGATCGGCACGCAGATTTATCATCCGGCCAGCGGCGAATTTCGTCCGCGCAAAGGCCCGATTTTCAGCCAGATCGTGCTGGCCGATGAGATCAACCGCGCTCTCGCTAAAGTCCAATCGGCGCTGCTGGAAGCGATGGAAGAGCGCCAAGTCACGCTTGGCGATGAGACATTCAAGCTGGATGATCCATTCCTTGTGCTGGCGACGCAAAATCCGCTTGAGCAGGAAGGCACGTATCCGCTGCCAGAAGCGCAGTTGGATCGCTTCATGTTCAAGGTCATCGTGACCTATCCCACGCGGGCGCAGGAGCGCGAAGTCTTGCAGCGCATGACCGCCGAAGAACTGCCCGCTGTCAAAGCGATTCTGGATGCGGCACGGTTGCGACAGGCGCGGCAGGTGGTAAAAGGCGTGTATGTGGACGACAAAATTCATGAGTATGTGCTGGATATCATCAGCGCGACCCGCCAGCCCGCCGAGCACAATCTCAAAAATCTCGCTCCTTTGATCGAAGTCGGGGCCTCACCGCGTGCGACCTTGTGGCTCGTCAAGGCGGCAAAGGCTCATGCCTTCCTCGCCGGGCGCGGCTATGTGACGCCCGATGATGTCAAACGTCTTGCGCCTGATATTTTGCGCCATCGCCTGCAACTGACGTTTGAGGCGCAGGCCGATGGGGTGACAGCGCAGCAAATTATCCAGAAGATACTCAACACCATCCAAGTCCCATAATGCCATCATCCAAGACTCTCCTCCGCGTTCGCCGCATTGAATTTAAGACGCGCCGCCTCGTGAGCGATCTGCTGGCCGGAGCCTATGAATCGCGCTACAAGGGTCGCGGCATCATGTTTGCCGGGGTGCGCCCGTATGAGGCGGGCGATGATATCCGCATGATGGATTGGAAGGTGACAGCCCGCACTGGAGAGCCATATATCCGCCAATCGGTGGAGGAGCGCGAACTGACGGTGATGCTGGTGCTGGATGGTAGCGCATCGCTGGTGTTTGGTACGGTGGATCGAGAGAAGCGCGAGGCCGCTGCTGAGGTGTGTGCGCTGCTGACTCTGATCGCCATGCGCAAGCAGGATCGCGTCGGGCTGGTGGTCTTCACCGAACAGTTGGAGCTGTATATCCCGCCGCGCAAAGGCCGTACCCATCTTCTGCATCTCATCCAGGCGATTATGACATTTCAGCCCACAGGCACAGGCAGTGATCTCATGCGGGCGCTGCGCCGCGTGCAGCAGGCGTTAAGACCGGGTGCGATTGTGTTTGTGCTGTCGGATTTTCTGATGCCCATTGATGACTATGGCCGCACATTGGCGATTTTGTCGCGCAAGCATCAGGTGGCGGCGCTGTGCCTCACCGACCCGCTTGAGGCTGCCATGCCCAACCTGGGGCTGATGACGCTGCAAGATGCTGAGACAGGCGCCGTAGAATGGCTCGATACCGCGTCCTCGCAATGGCAGGCCCAGTTTCAGCAGCAGCGGGCGGCATTTCTGGCGGAGCGCACCGAGGCCTTTCAGCGGGCACGGGTCAATCTGATTGAGATGCAGG
This sequence comes from Anaerolineae bacterium, assembly GCA_034436915.1. Taxonomy (GTDB): domain Bacteria; phylum Chloroflexota; class Anaerolineae; order Aggregatilineales; family Phototrophicaceae; genus JALHOR01. The sequence goes on along the minus strand of DAOTUR010000415.1, from coordinate 19 downwards.
CGGGCGATGATCCGGTGCG
>DAOTUR010000414.1:0-5827 GCA_034436915.1 Anaerolineae bacterium | reverse complement strand
GTGAGCGCTACGTCGAACTGTTCAGTGCATCCGATCTGGCTGGGGAGCAGATTGACATCCTGGACATGAATGGTCAGGATCTGCGCCGTTTTGCGACAGGGGATAAGCTGGCCGATCTGACCGATAAAGTGACCTATCTGGATCGGTTCCAACCCGTTTCTACAGAAACATACAACCTGGGCGGCAAGCAGTGGGCGCTGCCACGCGGCGGCATTGACGGCTTTGCCTTCCTTTACAACAAGGCGCTGCTGGACAAAATCGGCGTCACCGAAGAGCCAGCCACCTATGATGACCTGTTGAAATTGAAACCAGAACTCGAAAAAGTCGGAGCCTCCGTCTTCACCCATCAGGGCAAGAATATCTATCTCTGGCCTGTGTGGCAGTTCTGGACGTTTGCCCAAACCTCTGGCAATCAGCCCATAGAGATGACCATCAAGACCCTCAAGGGCGAGATGAAGTGGACCGATCCGATGCACGTCGCCGCCATGGAGATTTTGCAAAAGTTCACACAGGATGGCATGTTCATCGACAATGTGCTTGGCCTGGACAACGATACCGAAGCGACGTTCTTCCAGGGCAAGGCCTTGTTCTGGTACTGGGGACCGTGGGAAATTGCCGCCTGGCGCAAAGCACAAAAGCCTGAAGATGGCTCGGCAAACCAGGCCCCAGACCTCGAAATGTCGGTCATGCCGCCCGTCCGCGCTGTCAGCGACGAATCGATCATCCGCCAACTGCCGGGTGGCGTCGGCTCCGCGCTGGGCTTGTATGCCAACATTGCGCCAGAACGCCAGGACTTGGCCCTCAAGGTCATGGACTTAATGACCAACGATGAATGGGTCAAGTGGGAAAACGACTTCAATAGTCGTCCGGTGTCCAGTAACAAGAACGTTGTCGCCAGTGAAGATCCCGTCGCATTGAAGTATGCCAAAGACTGTGCCCCCAACCAGTTCACGTATCTGGATTGGCTGTGGCCACCGGAAATCACAAAAGCCTTCCAGCAAAATCTGCAAGCGATTGTCGCCGGGACTGTTAAGCCCGATGAAGCGGCCGCCAGCATCCAGAAGACATTCGACGAAATCGTACAAGATGGTTATGTGTTCGGCGAATAGCCTCGCCTGTTGATCCGTCACCACCCAACCTCCTCGCCTTTGTGGGCGAGGGGGCCGGGGTAAAGGGCTGCAAGCAGACAAATAAAATCTAAGACATCATTTTTACCTGGACAGATAATGGCAACTTCTTTGACCGCCTCCAAAACACCCTGGTTTCTTTATCTCTGGATCGTCCCTGCACTTGGGCTTTACGCGATCTTCAAACTTTTACCGTTGTTTGCGGGTCTTTTCTTATCGCTGCTGCGCTGGGATGGGATTAAAGATCCGGTCTTCGTGGGGCTGCTCAATTACCAGCGCATGGCGACTGACGACCAGCTTGGGCCAGCTTTACTGCATAATTTGCAATATGGGGTCGGCACGGTGATTGGCAAGATTTTGATCGCGCTACTGCTGGCTGTCCTGCTGAACCAGGCATTACGGGGACAAACGTTTTATCGCACGATTTTGTTTATGCCCGTTGTGCTGTCCTTTGTAGTCATCAGCATCCTGTGGACGTGGCTCTACAATGACCAGTTCGGGCTGATCAACAGCCTGCTTCGCTCTGTGCATCTGGATAGCCTCGCCGTTCAATGGCTCGGCGATACGAAGTATGCCCTGCTTTCGCTGATCATTGTGGACATCTGGAAATGGTACGGGTTTCACATGGTCATTTTTATCGCGGCCTTGCAGTCCATCCCACAGGAGTATTACGAGGCCGCCCGCGTCGATGGCGCGTCACGCTGGGCGCAGTTTGTTTCGATCACGCTGCCACAACTTCAACCGGTGATGGTCGTCAACATCACGCTTGCGCTGTTAGGAGCCTTCAACGTCTTTGATATTCCTTATATCATGACGAATGGTGGCCCTGCCGGATCGACGAATGTGCTGGCGCTCTATTCGTACTCGCAGGCGTTTCAATTTGGCAAGTTCGGATACGGCGCGGCGATCTCGTATGCGCTGCTGACCCTGGTGTCGATTGTGGCCGTCATCCAACTGCGCGTCGTTGCCTCGGACGAGATAGATACGAATTAGGTTCGGGAACAGCAAAAAGTTCTCATAAAGAAGGTCGAGTATGGCGCAAACATCGATAGGATTAAGAAATTTACAGCTCGGCTTAAAAGCCCAGGATCGTCTCTCGAGCCTCCTGAGCCACCTGATCTTGTTATTTTTCACGGTGATCGTGGGCTATCCTGTGCTCTGGATGTTTATGGGAGCGTTCAAGACCGGTGGCGAAATCATGGGCGATCCCTGGGGGCTGCCGAAGTCCTTAGCGCTCACCAACTTCTCATCGGCCTGGGAATTCGCGTCTCTCGGACCCGCCTTACGCAACAGCCTGATCGTGGCCTCCGCTACCGTATTCTTCGTGTTGGTCATCGCAGCGTTAGCGGGCTATGCGCTGGCTCGGTTTCGCCTGCGCTTCTCAGTGGCGATTTTTCTTCTCTTCATTCTGACGATGCAAGCGCCTGTGCCGATTATCCCGCTCTATGTTTTGATCAGCAAAATCGGTCTCGTGAACACGCTGCCCGGTTTGATCCTGCCCACTGTTGCCAATGGCCTTCCGCTCTCGATCTTTATTTTCAGAGCCTTTTTCCGACAAATTCCCTCCGAACTCATTGATGCGGCGGTTGTCGATGGCACAACACGCTTCGGTGCATTCTGGCGCATTGTGCTGCCCATTTCGACACCTGCGATTGCCACCGTCGGCATTTTGCAGTTCCTGGGAGCCTGGAACGATTTCTTTAATCCCCTCGTTCTCCTGCATTCTGCGAACATGCGCACGCTTCCGGTAGCGATCCAATCCTTTTCATATACCTTCGGGCGCACAAACTGGGAGCAGGTCTTCGCAGCCCTTTCCATCGGGTCTCTGCCCATGATCATTGTGTATTTGATGCTTCAACGTTGGTTTGTCCAGGGTCTCACGTCTGGGGCCGTGAAAGGTTAACGCATGATAGATCACCTGTCAGCACGATTTATTTTGACCATCATCATTATGGAGCAATGATTTATGCCGCCTATTATTCTTAAGAATGAAGCCCTCCATCTCGAATTTGATTCCGACAATGGGGCGCTGATCAAACTCGTTGCCGTCGAAACAGGTTGGGAAATCCTGTCCCGTCCATCGTTGGGGCTGTCCTTTCGGCTATTGGTTCCCCTACCGCATCAGCGCGATAATCCCGTCTTTGGCGAGAAACAATCTCTCTCCCATACGGAAACAACCGCAAATAGTGTGACCCTTACGTGGGATTCAGTGACCTCCGAATACGGCGGAACCCATAATATAAAACTCACGCTGCACATTGTACTCGACAGGCGTCAGGCCCGTTATCAAATGACTGTCGAGAATCACTCTGATTATGTGGTCGAGAACGTTTATTGCCCCTACTTTGGCGACCTCCAGCGCCCACACGGTGAGGAATGGTTCAAAACGTTCTCGTATACCTATGCCACAGCGCAGGAATGGTGGCTCTGGCCCACCTATCAGAACTCACGCGGCTATTATGGCGTTGACTTTCCAACCCAATTCGCCAGCGATTCCCACAGTGTTGGTGCGCCAATGGCTCCCTTTATGCTGCTGCGCGGCGCAAAGCAGGGCCTCTATGTCGGGGTTGGTACTGCCGACAATGAATTGGTCGCGTGGCACACCGAACTACGCCCCGGCTATGACAATTCCCTGTCCACACGGGTCAATGCCTCGCTGCACCAATTAAATGGGCGCGTCCCCGATGAACCAACGATCGGCGGTAAGGATGTCGCAACCCGCTTTGCTGCCGTCCATGTGCCGTACATCCAATCAGGGGAGACACGCGCCCTCACGCCGCTGATCCTTGAGCCGTACCAGGGCGATTGGCAGCAGGGTGTCGATATTTATAAGCAGTGGCGAAGCACATGGATGCCCATACCAGCCATTCCTGAATGGGCGAAAGAACCGCATTCGTGGCAGCAGATCCATATCAACTCACCCGAAAACGAACTGCGGATGCAATTCCGTGATCTGCCTCTCATTGGCGAAGATTGTGTGAGGCACGGTGTCAAAGCCATCCAGTTGGTGGGCTGGAATCACGGTGGGCAAGATCAATTCAATCCATCGCACGATCACGACCCGCAGCTTGGCACTCAGGCCGAGCTGAAGGAAGCGATTGCCAAAATCCAGGCGATGGGCGTGAAGGTCATTCTTTTCGCCAAGTTTACCTGGGCGGATCGCGCAACCGAGCGTTTTCGCACGGATCTCGTGAATCATGCCATCAAAGATCCCTATGGCGATTACTATCATTACACGGGCTATCAGTACCAGACCGCGACGCAGTTGCTCGACATTAATACCAAACGCCTCATCCCCATGTGCTTTTTGTATGAGGAATATCTGCGCGTATGTGATGAAGAATTCAACAAAATATTAGCGCTTAATCCTGATGGGTTTCTCTTCGACGAGTGTTTACACCACACCCCGGCCCTGCTGTGCTTTGATCCCAATCATGGACATCGGCACGGCGCAATGGTTTACGCCAATGACAATGAACTCATTCGGCGCTTTTCGCAAGCCACGAAAGCGGTCAAGCCCGATTTTTTGTACGCTGGTGAAGCCTGCTACGATTGGGAGTTTGAGACCTATCATGCGTCGTATCATCGCAGCGAACGCGTCAATCACATCGCGCTGTCGCGCTATATGCTGCCGGATGTGCCGCTGTTGACGGCTGTAACAGGCTTTAATGATCGCAACATGATTAACCAATGTCTGATGTACCGCTACATCATCAGTTACGAACCGTATAATTTCAAAGGACGGCTCGATGACTATCCTCTGACGATGGCGTATGGCAAGCAAATGGATGTCCTGCGGACGGAACTGCGCGACACCCTATGGGATGGTGAATTTCGCGACAAGGTGGGGGCAGTGGTCACAGTCAATGAGCAACCCCACCAGCAGTACGCTGTGTTCGTCAATCGGGCAAACGGCAAGCGTGGCGTAGTGGTGGTCAATTATGATGAAAGCATAGCCATCACGGCACTCGTCACCCTTGATGATCAGCAATCTTTGAGTCGTTATCGTCTTGTTGATGATCCGGCATGGATTTCGACCACCAATGGAATTGTGATCCCGCCATTATCGGCGGTTGTGATATTGGAATAGACTTACAGCGTCTAATATTACAGCCGCCGATAAGGCGTTTCTGCTGATTGTGCGCGGTCACACCTATTCCAAGCATGGGCGGCGTAAGCATCGTGCGCCGGTGCCGTATCTGGTCAATGCCGTGTGGACAGCCAAAGGCTGGTCACTGCCGCTGTCGGCTATACTCAAAATGGGGATAAAGTACGGTTTCAGCCCTTTGAAAAGGCGTAATTTATGACCTTTTAAAGTATAGTACCCTGATCTTCTGGGCTTGGCAGCGCTGCGAGGTCGAAGTCTGCCACCGCGAGTTGAAAAGCAACTTCGGTCTCGGTCAGAAACAATGCTGGCATCCGATCTCGGCGATCACCTCGGTGCAATGGAGTGCCTGGGTGTATAGCCTGATGCTGCTGGCCGGCTACCGCACCTGGGGCTTATGCGGTGCACCGCCCGTGCCGACGCGCTGGTGGCGTGGATCGGGCCGCTGGTCGCTCAATACCTTGTGGCGGGCGTATCGCGCTACCTTATGGGGCGCGCATGTATTTCGCCCCCTCTCCTCCGTGATCACGGACGACTGGCCTGAAAAAGAGGCCCTGTTACACGGTTTACGCAACGCCGTCTATGGCTCGACCCG
>DAOTUR010000413.1:0-5817 GCA_034436915.1 Anaerolineae bacterium | reverse complement strand
CTCACCTTACGCACTTTCCGATTTTTACCCCTTCCCACAACGTGAAGGGGAACTTCAAGCGTTTTTCTCCGCCTCGCTGAACAGTGCGGAGAGGCTGGGAGGAAAGGTTTGACGGTCATTCCAGCGCTCTTGGCCTCATTTTATGGGGGGTGCGTAAGGTGAGTTATGTCTACGATGCTCAGGGCCGTCTCGTGCAGATGACAGATTGGGCGGGTCAAATCACCCGCTGGCGCTATGACCAGGTCAGCCGTCCAACGCTCATGCTTCGGCCGCAGGGCGAGAAGAGCCAGCGCCGCTACGATGCTGCCAGCCGCCTCACACGCCTGCGCCATTACCGCGATGACACCACACGACTTCAGTTTGACTACGATCTGGATCGACGAAGCAATCGTACCCGCACGCAGGAACTCACGCGCAAAGCGGTTCCGGTTGCCGAGACGCGCACGCTGCTGTTTGACGATGCAGCATTGGCCTACACGGGAACGTGGCTGGAAGTGCGCCCTTCAAAACCACCAGCGATCCCTTTGGCATTCTGCGCGTGATGGCCGTGGGCCATACGCTTACCTTCACGTATGGCACAGGGCCGGATCATGGCCGCTTCGATGTGTATGTAAACCATACACTCTGGGAGAGCTTCGATGGTTATGCTCCTGTCGCCGATGAGGCGACGGTCATCATTCCGCTGACGGAAGAAGGCTGGAACAGCTTCGAGATTCGCAATACCTCTGACAAGGCGGCAGCATCCAGCGGGATCACCCTGCGCTTCAAGAGTCTCATTGTGGAGTCGCAGGACTATCAAGGCCAGATCATCACTTACACCTATGATGGGTTAAGCCGCCTCGCCGCCGCTGATCATGCCGATGACTCGCGCCACTATGCCTATCTGTTTGATGTCGCCGGCAACCGCACGCAGGAGCAGGTCTCCATCGGCATCACCACGACCACCACCCATTTCACCTACAATACTGCCAATCAGATGACAGCGCGGCAGATTGGCAGCGATACGCCTCTCACGCTGACCTACGACCCCAATGGCAATATGACCAGCGATGGCGTGATGGCCTATACCTGGAATCGTGCTAATCGCCTCGCCATGGTCAACAATGGATCGTATAACACGCACTATACGACGGATGGTGATCACAACCGTCGTTCGCAGACCATCGGAGGCATCGTGAACCAGTATCTCCTGGACACCCAGCCGGGCCTGGCGCTGGTGCTGCGCGAGACGACATCCACGCAAACGACGCATTATGCGCACGGGCCGATGGGCGTGCAGACGATCCAGCAGGACAGCGATTGGTACATGCCGCTGACGGATGGATTGGGCTCGGTGCGGAGCGAACTTGACGCCTTTGGACAGGTGAAGGCCGCCCAGCAGTACGATCCCTATGGCCAGCCGTATGACCAGACCGGGGATTGGGTGGGATCATTTGCCTTCACGGGCGAGCAGCGCGACGACAACGGTCTGCAGTATCATCGCGCACGTTACTATAACCCTGGCTTGGGTGCGTGGACAGCAGAAGATCCCTTGGAAACGCCTAACCGCTATGGGTATGCCGAGGGAAATACGATCAATATGGTTGATACTTCTGGACTTGAATGTAACCTTCCCTTAAGTTATATGACCTATAATCTTCCTTCGAAAAACGCCCATATAGACTTGGCAAAGGGTCAATGTACTGCCTTAACAGGAAAAGCTTATGAAGATTGTATCCGACTTCAGCTTGGTATACGCTACCCTGGTCTTTTAAGCTCCTCTGTTGTAATAGGGTCCATTAGAGGGACTAAAACATATGGTACTTATCCAACTGTGGATAGCGCTTGCGGAACACAAGAAGATGTATACAAAGACGTTAACATCCCAGGTGCTGATGGAAACATAGGTATCACTAGTACCTGTTCTCCGAAACCAAGCTCCCAAATAGGAACAATTGTGGGTAACAGTGTATATTCACATGATCATTTTAATAGAACATCGGATCCATCAGTGGGCAATAGTCCCAGTGTTATCAATCAAGAGATTGGATTTCTTGTTATTTGGGGTCAGAGTGGCTATATTGATGTGCTTGATACTAATGATCTAGATTTTCAGATTACATCAGTAGGGGTAACAAAAATATCTCCTAGAGCTAACGTTAAGCATATCGATCCTGCAACCGGCAAGCTACAAGCAACGCCTTCTCATAGTATCTATCGATCTGATTTCTCAGGTACAAGCTCAACTATAGGGAATCCTGATAGCATCGCAGCAGGAGATAATGTTCTATTTGTCCATGTGCCTGGTTGGAACAATACCTATGATTATGTCCCACACCGATTTTTGGAAATTGGTGTTCTACCGAGAGGAAATTACTCAGATAATGATCGCTTTGTATTACAAGGTATACAAGTGAGTGGTGGAGACTCTGGTGGTGGGCACTTTGATACTAATGGATTTTTAATAGGCGTCCTAGAACGTCAGGGAAGCTCCACTCCTTATGTTTCTATTGGTGAGATGATAGGAAATGCGTTAGATTCAAACAATGCTATAATAAATCAAGTTGTTTCAAAGGTGCGGTTATGAGTGAGAAAAACTCCCCATCATTGAATTACAAATCTACAAAACGCTTGATACTATCTTTGATAGTATTGATGGGAATTGTCATTGCATGTCCAATAGCATTGTTAGGCATGTCTTTGTTCATCCTCTATGTTTCTAGAACGGGGTATATTCAAACTGATATGCCACAAGCAATTGTTCCAACTGCAGAGTATTTAAGAGTTTACCCTATGTTACGCCCTGATTATATTCTTGCTGAGCCAATGATGGAAGAGGATAGCCTTAATAAAGCAACAAGAATATGTGTTCTAGTTAATCTCAAAGGTTTTCTTAATATACCAGACGGTGCTCTATTCATAGTCAATGGAGCGAGAGTACCTGAGAATTTCACTACTGGAATACCTGGCGATGATCGTGATGCTAGCTTTTTATATGATACTAGAGATCCCAAATATAAGGGGGCAACCTTATCATGTGCAAAACTCTTCTTAAACAAGGGCATCCACCTGGTTGAGTTTCAGCCCTCTCCTTTCATGTTAGATACACGGCATAATTATAAATGGATTACTGAAGTAAAGTGAGTTATTTATAATTTCAGTGAATCACGGATTCAGGAAAGAATGAGTTGACGAGAGACCTGTTGCGAGTAAGGTTGTCGTCGCCAAACACACACTTGTCCTGTTTGAGACCACGCAAAAACGAGGGCTGGCATATTCAATGGTGTAAGGATCAATGCCGCGATGGTTTCTCCAGAGCCAGACGAACCTGTTGGTCATTGAGTTCAGCATAACCTAAAGTGGAACGAATATCGCGATGCCCCAGAACGCGCTGAACAATTTCAACAGGTTGCCCCTGAGCGAGTAATTCCGTTGCCCGTGTGTGACGAAGCTGGTGGATCGTGTAGAGGGGTTTCCCCTGTGCATCAAGCAGACCTGCAAGTCGGCACAGCTTTGCCCACTGGTAATGAACAGCATCGTAGGAAAGGGCTGTTCTACGATTGGAAAGAAACAACAGGGCAAACGGCTGATCTGAAATCGTCTTCAAGTATCCGCGTAAAGCCCTGAGCGATTTTGGGGTAGCGGAGGGCGTGAGAATGACGGTGTGTGCCCTATCATTTTTGGCTTCCTGAACCTGTAACGATTCGCGCCCGGCATCCAAACAGACATCACCCCGGCGTAATTTCAAAACTTCTCCAACCCGCATCCCCGTTTCGCGTAAAATCCAAAAAATAAGCCGATAGGGTTGATCGAGGCGATAAATAGCCTGATCGAGACGCAGATTTTCATCAGTCTATCGAAGTGGTCGCGGCAAGCGGCGCACATAGGCTGGTGCATCAACCAACAGTGCTGGGTTGTTTATACAAACGCCCTGCCGTACAGTCCAGGCAAAGAAACTGCGAAAAGTCGCTAATCGCCGCTGCAAGGTGCTTTTCGCCACCGGTTGTCGGGTGATCCATACTTCTAGAAGCGTACTGGAAATCGCTTCTAAAGGAATGTTGAAACGTGGATCGGCAGCGGCAGCACGCAGTTCATAACGATAGGTACGTAGGGTCGAGAGATGTAAATGCCGGACAACCTGCTGATGGTAAAGAAAATCTTCAAGATGTTTTGTGAGGGTATTCATAGCTCAATTGCCAGAAAATTCCAGAGATTGAGACGAGCATAGCATACTTCTGTTGAAGCTGCCGAACCATAGGAGTCTGGATGAAATGCCAGAGTATGCTTATACTCTGGCATTTGTATGTTAGAGTCAGCGAGATTAATCCCCAAGGCTAACGATGAATGACGAAGCGACCCAGGTCTATGTTTTCAGGGCTTTTATCCGTCAGATCAGTCCCATGATTTGGCGACGGCTGCTTTTACGGGGCGATCAAACCTTTGCTGATTTGCATTACACCCTACAACTGGCCTTTCAATGGTCTGATCTCCATCTGCATCGTTTTCAATTGCAGGCTCAGGTTTATTGCGTACCACATCTACACAGTGTTGATTACACGCATGACGCGAATGATGTTCAACTGCAATCCGTCAGATTACAGGGCAATCAGCGATTTTTGTATGAGTATAACTTCTTTGATGGTTGGCAGGTCGAAATCCGGCTTGAGAACTTCCTTTCGGTCAACCCCAAACAAACATATCCGACCTGTGCCGGAGGAGCAAAAGCGGGGCCGTTGGAGGATTGTGGCGGTCCATCAGCATACCTGGCAGAAAAAGAGCGTTATCACCCGGCGAGAGTTATTCGCGAACTGCATGAGCTGGCAGAATCTACCCGCTCGGATCGCAAATTTGGTGCCTTGATCCGAGAGACCTTCCCCAATTTGCTTTATTGGGCCAAAGCGCATCAGTTTGACCATGAGGAAATCAACCATCGTCTCCATCAGTATGCGATTGGGGATGAGAGGTGGCAGCAGTGGCTGGAAATCGAATAGGAGCAACCTGATGAAAATCCGTGTTCAAGTCAGCATCGAATATGATGGTCAACACTCTATAGAGGAAGTGGCGTGTTTACAGCGTGATGACCTGCATCCTGAAACGCTCGGTTTAGACTTAATTGAAGCCAAAACTTTGTTGACCAATCTACAGCAGGTTGTTGTGACACATCAAGTGACCGAATACCACCAACAGCACCGGTACTGTGACAATTGTGGCACCTCTCGTCGTCGAAAAGGAACCAATCATTTGGTTTATCGCACACTGTTTGGCATGTGCGAATTAAAAAGTGAACGTTTCTACACCTGCGGTTGCCAGCCCCACACGACCAAGAGTGAAAGTCCGCTCACTCAGTTACTTCCCGAACGCACTTCGCCTGAATTACTGTATCTACAAACCAAGTGGGCCGCGCTGATGTCTTATGAGCTGACGGCTTCTCTGCTCAATGATGTGCTGCCCATCGAACTGTGCAATTCTACGGTTCGCCAAAACGCCTATCGAATAGCAGAACGCTTAGAAAATGAATTGGGTGATGAGCAAGCCATGTTCATTGACGGCTGCCCAATGCAGTGGGCATCACTGCCCCGCCCTGATGGACGTTTAACGGTAGGGATTGATGGCGGATTTATTCAAGCACGCGATGCGGATCATCGTAAAGCAGGGTGGTTTGAAATGATCGTCGGTAAAAGTCTTTCGCAGGAAGGCAATAACAAATGCTTTGGGTACGTCACCACCTATGATGTCAAACCCAAACGTCGTTTGCATGAGATGCTGCGCTCGCAAGGCTTGCAAATGAACCAGGATATCACGTTTCTCTCCGACGGCGGGGAAAATGTTCGTCACCTC
>DAOTUR010000412.1:0-8812 GCA_034436915.1 Anaerolineae bacterium | reverse complement strand
ATTCACGAGGGCAATCGTCCCTGGCTGCTCAAGTTCGGTACTCATGGTTTCCCACATGTCCTTTGGCAGATACGTCAGGCCGTGCATCGCCTTCACCATTGCTTCAACCTGCGTCTGAAGCTGCTCGACGTAGGCGGGCGCATTGCGTACCAGTTCGCGGCGATGCGCTTCATGGAACGCCTTCTGATTCTTCTTCACATACTGAAGCACCCGAATCATCCACAGCACAGCCACCCCCTGCGTGATCGGATCGCCAAGCAAAGGCTCAAGCACCTCGCGGTACTCCGCTTTCACATCGGGCTTGATCGCCAAGCGCCAGCGCTGACCCATGATCGCCTGTCCGAGCGCCGTGCTGTACAGGCTGATGTCACCCGCGACGATCTGGGCAGGCGGCACCCCGGCCTGCACCGCTGCCCAGGCCAATGAAAATGACCCGGTGCAGGGGATGACCACTTTCAGCGGGGGAACGCTGCGCATGACTTCGGCGGTATAAGTGCGTGTCGGTGTGCGCGGAATTCCGCGAAAAAGGATATCTGGATTGCCCAATGCTGAGAGTCCTTGCGTTTAAATGACCCGTGATATATTCAAATTAGAACGTTTCAACCTCGTATAACTAATCATATACGAACCTAATCAGCTAACGCACGACCGCACAAAGCCAAAAAGCCTCCTCATCACCGATGGCGAGTTTGACTGCCCTACTTTGCTCTCTAAATCAGGCTGATTCGGTGGGTATACGCTCACATCTCAATGCCTCAATCCCATAGTGAGTGACTACCTCATCTCACTGCTGTTCAATGTTTGCCGCCGTTCGCGCCACTCCGGGAGCACCCGATCCAACAAGGCTTAAAAGGCGGCACCGTGATTCAGCTCTTTCAAATGGCACAGCTCGTGCAGCACCACATAATCAATCAGGTCCTTCGGCATCTGGATCAGCTTCGGGTTGAGGTTGATGTGCCCTTTGGCTGTGCAGCTCCCCCACCGTGTCTTCATCGCACGCAGGCTCAACGCGGGCCGCACAATCCCTAGAGACTCAACCCGCGCCAGACACACCTCAAGGCGTTCAGCAAAGATGTGTTCAGCCTGGGTGCGATACCACTGATCCAGCAGCGCTGCAATCCGCGCTTTGTCCTCAGCCTGGGTCACAGACACGGTTAAAAAGCCGCGACTGAGCTGCACCCGCTCAACTTGATCCTCAATCACTTTCAAGCGATATTGGCGTCCGAGATAGCGATAGGCTTCCCCGCTGACGTAACGGCGCGGCAGGGGGTTGGCTGTGGGATAGGTCGCATACTGGCGCTGCTGACGCACAATCCAGGCCGCTCGCTTCTGCACGGCAGCGCCGACTCGTGCTAACGGGGTCTCTAAAGGCGCTTTGACTTCAACATGACCATCGGGATAGACATGGATCGCCAGCGTTTTGCGCCTGGCGTAGATCAATTCATAGTGGATCGTCGTTGTACCGTATTGAACGGATTGTTCCCCCGCCAGGACGTTCATAGAGAATCTCGTTTCCGGGCCGTCTCAAGCAGGCTGTCGAGGATGAGATCGAGTTCATTGAATGATAAATCCAATGTGTGCGCTTTGGAAAACGTATACAGATGCTCCTCCAGCGCCCCCTTCATGGTGTCGATGCGATGTGGATTTGTCACCCAATCGCGCACCTTGAGCCGCTCAATCGTGTCGCTCAGGATCAGGGCTAAATCGGCCACCGTCGCTGAGAAGTCTGTTTCGCCATCGGCCACACGCGGGGTGAGCACCTCCGTCAGCAGGCCATAGTAAGCGGCGGCATTCGGGGATTGGGTCAGCGGCTCCGGGATGCCGCTGTCATGCCCCTGACGGATGTCTCTCAAAGCCGCTTCGACACGCTGAAGTTTTTCCGCCTCGCTGATACGCCCGTCCCGATACTCCTGCAAGGTGTCATCGATGAGTTGCGAGAATTTGCGATAAAAGGCCGGATCTTCGTCCATGTGCTCGGTGGCGGTTTTCTTGACGTGATTCGCAATCGTATCGGCCCGCGCCCCATCGCTGAGATGCTCAACCGCCGCCTCAAATGCGATTTCATCGAAGATGTTGACAGTGGGAATCAGGGTATGCACGCCCTCGGCCTTGATATGGTCGTTGAGCAGCTTGCGAATCTTCTGCTCGTACTCGCCATAATCGACGGTCTCGGCGTAGCGCAGCTTGACCGAGGCCCGCAGGCGATCAAAGAAGATGAGATCGCGCTTGTAGGTGTTGATGAGCGTTTCCGGCGTCGTCTGATAAAACTCGGTCATGCTCAATGCGACGGACAGCGCTTTGGTGAAGGTATTCAGCGCTTCATAAAATGTCTGGCGGCGATCCAGCGGCTCAAGAAAACGCTCAAGCGCCTCCTGATCGTGCGTGTTAACGGGATCGAACAGCGCCCACACCTGATTATGCAGGCTCGGCAGCTCAGCGACCACGCTCTTGATGTCCGTCACTGTGCCCGCCACATCCTCGGCGTCGAACGCCTCCAGCGCGTTATAGGTCTGCATCGCCTCGTTGAGCTGACCTAACACGCCGCGATAATCGAGCAGATAGCCATAATCCTTGCCTGCGCTTAAGCGATTGACGCGGGCAATCGCCTGCAATAATCCATGCTCGCGCAGCGGCTTGTCGATGTAGAGGATGGTATTGCGCGGCTCATCGAAGCCCACCAGCAGCTTATCGACCACGATGAGAATCTCAAATCCATCGACTTCACCGAATGATTTCACGACTTCCTTCAAATACGCCTCTTCGCTGCCGTAGCGCTGCATCATCTGCTTCCAGAACTTTTGCACTTCGGGCAAGGCATCGTCATCGCCGTCGTCGCTGCCCTCGCGGGTATCGGGCGCGGAGATGATGACCTCGCATTTGATGCCTTCCTCAAGCAGCGCCTTGCGGTAGAAAATCGCCAGGTCTTTGCTGGCGGTGGCAAGCTGGCCCTTGAAGCCCGTGCCCTGCCAGTTCTTTTTGTAATGCTCGGCGATATCCCAGGCAATCGCCTCCAGCCGCGACTGCACCCGATTGACCTCATCGAAGCGGCTCATCTTGCGCTTGAGACTGGTCTTTTGATCCTCGTTCAGGCTGGCGGTACGCCGCTCAAACCACTGATCCAGCGCGTCGCGGCTGACATCCAGATCGACCATGCGCCCCTCGTACAGCAGCGGCACAACCGCCTTATCCGCGACGGCCTGACGCATACTATACGTGTGGATGAAGCCGCCAAACTTTTCCGCCGTGCTCTTCTCTTTGCTCAGCAGCGGCGTCCCGGTGAAGCCGATATAACACGCCATCGGCAGCACCCCCTGCATCCGGGCATGATTGCCGCCCCACTGCCCGCGATGACTCTCATCGACCAGCACGAAAATATCGCGGTTCGTATCGACGAGCTTGCTGCGGGCCGCCGCTTCAAATTTATCAATCACGGTGGTGATGATATCGTGGGCGGGATTTTGCAGCAGCGCGATCAAGTGAGCGCCCGAATCGGCACGGGCGACGGTCTTGCCGCAGTTGGCGAATGTCTTTCAGATTTGTGCGTCCAGATCGATGCGATCCGTCACGATGACCACACGCGGATTGCGAATCGTCGCGTGCAGCGCCAGCGCCTTCGCCAGCATGACCATCGTCAGCGATTTGCCGCTGCCCGTTGTGTGCCAGATCAGCCCGCCCAGACGCCGCCCGTCGTCATCGACCTGCGTGACGCGCTGCATGGCCGCAGTGATGGCAAAATACTGTTGATAGCGGGCGATTTTCTTCTGGCCGTTGTCATAGACAATGTATTGATAGGCCAGTTCCAGCAGACGCGCCGGCGACAGCAGCGCCGCGAGAGCGCGATCCTGCACCGTCGGCAGGCGCGGCCCGGCCTGCTCCTGCATGTCGAAATAGCGCCGCAGTCCGCCGCCATCATCGCGCCCGCTGTACATCTGATCTTTTTGCGCGGGCGTCAGCGGGCGATTGATGAGCGGCATGAGCGCGGCGTCATCCTGCCCCTCCTCCTGCCACACCGCCCAGAAATCTTTAGGCGTGCGAATCGTGCTGTAGAGCGCCTCATTGGTGTTGATCGCCATGAGCATCTGCGCCGTGAGGAACAAATGCGGAATCTCATCGTCAAGGCCCTGATAGCGCAGCAGTTGGCTCACGGCGTCCGCGATGGAGGTCTCGCCCGTTGATGCCTGCTTGTCGGGGCATTTGCACTCGATGACCACCAGCGGAATCCCGTTGACGAACAGCACAATATCGGGCCGCCGCGCCGTCGTTGTGCCGCGCCGCTCGACGCTGAATTCATCCGTCACATGATAAACATTGTTTTCGGGGTGTTGCCAATCGATCACTGAGATGTTGTAGCTGCGTTTGTCGCCATCGATGATCTGTTCGCGGCCTATGGGCAGCGTGAGCCGTTCATACATCTCTTGGCTGGCGGGGATGAGGCCACGCTGCACCTCGATATTTTTGAGTTCGGTCACGATGCTGCTGAGATTGGTCTCGCTGAAGGCGACAGTACGCCCCTTGTAGGCGATGTGCGTGTTGGCCCGCAGCCAGTCCAGCAGCACGCTCTCAAGGATGACGTTGCGCACCTTGCCGCCCCGCAGACGCAGCGCCTCGGCAGGTGGCAGATACGTCCAGCCCAGCGCCATGAGCAGGCGCAGCGCGGGAATCTGCGAAATATATTTTTCCTGATAGGAGGGGAGCATGGGGCCAATCTCTTAAGAAGATGAATACAGGCTCTGATTGTAGCCCATTTCAGGCGATTGCGATGGGCATCCTGTGAGTTGATGCCTTCTATAAATCATCCAGTTCGGGGATATGCTCGTCTTCATATTTCTCGATCAACACGCCGATGACCTCCATCAGCGAGGCCAACGGATGAGTCTCATCATTGCCGATTTGATCGATGAGCTGATCCAGCACGCTGACCAGACGATCATATTCAGCGCTATCATGCGGCACATACAGAATTTTGGCGACGGACGGCCAGACTTCCTCAGCCTGGCGAACGGTGGCATCGAGCATGAGTCATTCCTTCCACTTGTCTGTGTCATATTCCGCGTGCGTGACGACGGCGCGAATATACACCTTCTGACGATTATAATGCACAGCGGCGATCAGGCGCACTTTGTTGCCGCCAATATTGAAGACCATCAGATTGCCAACCTGATCCGCGTCAGGGAAAACCTCTCGCAACTCGGCGAAGGAGTGAAATGTGGCCGCTTTGAGGCGCGTATACCAGAGCAGCAGTCCAGGCCGCACGGTGGGATGGGCCGATGCAAAATCGTTGAGGCGTTTGCGCGGGATGATATGCATGGTTAGCTCAACTGGCCTCGTAACTTGCGCGAATGAGGGGTTGAGCTTTTTCAAGATCTGCCACTGTCGCAATTCGAATCTCTAAGTCACCTGTTCCAAAGTGGCCGATCTTGCGAACATCTCGCGTGAAACCTTCTTCAAGTTTTATGCTGTCAGGGTCCAATTTAACAAACACAAGTAGATTCTGCGTCTGAGGATGGACTTCGACACATGCAAAATTTTTGATCCGTTTATAGGCAAAATACAGCTGGAGGGTTCTCTTTTGCACATCATCGCCCAATGCAGTGATGAAGGCTTCGAGTGCGAAAAACCGATCCCGGAGCGATGAGGGCGCGCGATCCAGATACTCTGTGACCGTTTTTGCACTTGAACTCTTCTTAGAGGCCCCTGCCGTATTGGAAGGATTTTGCACAGCGGGTTTGACAACCACCGCATTCACCAGCTCCAATAAGAGGAGATCATCATTGTATTTTCGATAGCGAATCAACTCGATATTGCGATTGATCTGCTGAACAGCATCCTCATCAAATTTTGTAAAGCCTCCTGCAATACATAACAGACGGGGATTTGACCAATCAATTTCATTGGAGACCGCCTGACCATAACGCCTCAAAATCATCAGCTCAAACTCAGCTTTATGATCAAGCAGCCAATTCAGATAATAGAGACCTTGATTGATAACGTTCTCATTCACTGCCCGCTTGTACTCGATAATGACGGGAAAGTTATTCTCATCCAGACCAAGCGTATCGATACGGCCGCCATGTGTCTGGCCTGTCGAATGTTCAGACGCTAAAAACCGAACGCCCAGAAATGCTTCTAAATGCTGTTCAATGAGCGTCTGAAGCGATTTTTCAATGGCGACTGACTGCCCTGTCAGTTCTGTCACTTGGTTCACAGCGATGTAAAACAGTTTGATATCACCCATGTTTATTCCAATCCTTGCACGCGGATCGCGCCCGTGAGAACCTGCTGCATGAGGGCGCTCTTTTGAATAATCAGATTTCCATGATATTGAGTGAGAAAATCAATTTCATCATCACAATACCTCAAAATATCCGCTATTTTTTCTTGTTCAGAGACTTCTGGAAGAGTAATTGTATAAGGCTCAATATGCTTGTTGTTAATTTGCGGAATGGTCGAGGTATCTGCAATTTTATAAAGCTTTTCTTGAAGCATCAAATAATAGAGATACTCTGATTTGACTCTGTCACGATCTGGAAAAAGTGCCATCATATTAGAGTCCATGAGTGCTGGAACACTGAGCAATCGCACTTTATTGTTTAAAATCGCGGCCCCCCTCTTTGGAAAAATCACACTTTGAGATGGTGTTGTTTTTCGGGCCGAATCTGAATACTGACGGCTTCCATGCTGATATTTCCTATTGTTGTTTAAGTCTTCAACCTTAATAAAAGGATATTTCCCTTGTTTTTTCAGATCAAAGTTTGAGGGACTTTCACCACTAAATATAGTTACTAAATCACCCAAACGTATCTCTTCCCACTCATCCCCCTCAAACTCCTGAAACCGGACCTCCCCCGTCAGCAGCAGTTGCATGAGCGCCTGCTTGCGATGTTGCAGCGCCTCAATCAGCGCCTTGGTGAGCGTGATGGCGTCATCCCATGTGCTGAGGATGGCGGCTATGGCCCGCTGTTCGGGGAGGGGTGGGAGAAGTATTGGGAAATCACGCAAGTAGCCTAAGTTTATCTGGGGTACCCCTGTGGATGTCGCATCATTTAAAATTTTAGCCACTGCCGTTTCTGACGAAACCCAGTAATAAACAAAATATGGGTCAGCGCTTGATTGCTCAATTGTCAGCTTCATCTGATTTGATGACAAAAGATAACGCTCGTAATTAGCATCAGGTGGAATAATACCTGTTTGCCCAAGCGTTCCTTTTTTTGTAAACAAAATATCCAGTGGATAGCAGTTACTTCGTATTAATTCATCCGCTTTACTTTGAGAAACAAAAACGAAACCGTAATCTTTGAATTTAGTAGCTCCAGTTGACAAGTTACCACCGCGAATAATGGGAATACCAATACTAATGTATTCTGATGCCTTTAAGTTTGATCCAAATGGCCCATCCACTAGACCATATTGCTTGGCCGCAACGTCGGATAATGTGCCATGTTTCCATCCATCAGGCAATTTACTCATCTGACAGCCAACCCTTACAGTTATATTGTACCTGTTTGACACAGAAGTTCATTTAATTTGTTACGCACTTTGCTGTGAGGGTGACGGATGCCAGTAAAGTGTCATCAACTGAGAGGATTTGAGCGCGACCTGGGCATAGCTCACGCCGCTGGTCGTGGCAAATTCCACCTCATAAACCCCCGGCTCCCACTCTTCCACAATCGTTCCCACCTGCCCCCGCTTCAAATTGTGGGCGGGCAGATCTTCTATCAGGGCCACCACATCATACAGGTTCATCGTCAGTCCTCTTTCACATAACAGGTTGTTAGACGGGGTACATCCTCATCACGCCGGATCATCCATGCGCTGCGAATCGTGGCCGTTCCGCTCTCCGTCGTTACCTTAAAGTCTATCACATAGCGATCTCCGTACACCGTCGGATCTTCAGCCACTGCGTCCAACGAGGCCGCCGCTGATTGCAACGTCATCTGCAAAAACTCAGCATTTTCCACCGTCAAACCGAGGGCCGCCTTAAACACACGGGCCTTGTGGCGTCCCGTTGGATGTTCGGTATTCAGGGCATATTCGGTCAGCTTCTCCAGCGGGACAACCGCATACTCACCATTAGGCAGTTTAGCCATCCAATCCCAACTCTTTCAGATAGGCCGCCATATTCGTCCTTGTTACGCTGTCTCAACGCGCCGCACATGGGCAATTTCATCCTGAGCAATGCGCCGGATTTGTGCCGCCTGTACCACCGCCAGCGCCACAAAATCCCCGTTCAGGGTCACAAATTCCACTTCATAGCCCTCTCCCTCACGGTACACATGCACCACCATACCCACATCGCCCGCTTTCAGGTGGTGTTGCGGCAGATCATCCGTCAGGGCCACACGTTCCAATTCTTCAATCATCGCTCAACTCCTTACAACGGATACGCGCTGATCAGGCGCGGGATGGTCTCGTCACGATCAATCGCCCAGATCACACGCACCTGTGGGTTTCGTCCATCCGGGGTCATCAATGGGCCTTCAACAACATAGTTCGTGCCAAACGTCTCACGCACCACTGTACTTGTCACCTCATGCGCTGCCGCGTGCTGCTTCAATGCCTGCGCCATGATCGGCCACTCTTCTATGGTAAAGCCAAATGCTAGAAAAAAGCGTGCTTTACTCTTGCCATTTTCATTCTCCACATCCAGCAGATACTTCGTGATCTTTCGCTCGGCCACAAAACACAAGTCAGCGTTGGGCAGTTTAGCCATCCAATCCCAACTCTTTCAGATAGGCCGCCATGCGCGTCTTCACATTCTCGAGCTTGCTCTCCAGGTCGTTGATATTGGCCTGCACCACTTTCAAATCAATCG
>DAOTUR010000411.1:0-23882 GCA_034436915.1 Anaerolineae bacterium | reverse complement strand
TCACCGCAGAGTTCGGAACTGGAAGGTCATCCCGAAGTGCCTCTGTATTCGCCCCTAACGGAGGCTCTGACATCAAGCCTGAGTCTGGTCAACCTGAGCATTATTCATGCTCCCGGCTTGAGCCGGGGGTCGTTGACCTATGCCGTCTCGTCATGAGGGCATTATAAAGCATATCTCGCACATCGCTATTCTTCAGGCAGCGATTGTGGAGCGAATTGTGCAAGTTGGGCTTGAATCGTCTCGATAGTCTTGCCCTTCACCGCATTATACGCCTGCTTGATCGAGCTTTTGACGGCCAGCGGGCTGCCACTGCCATGCCCAATGACAACCACCCCGCGCACGCCCAGTAGGAGAGCGCCGCCGTATTCATCCGGGTCAACGCGCTTACGAATGCGCCGCACCGCCGAGCGAATGAGCAGCCCGCCAATTTTGGACATCCAATTGCCCATCAGTTCTTCGCGCAGCATGCCGCCGAAATACGACAGCGTGCCTTCAAAGGTCTTCAAAAAGACGTTGCCGAGAAAGCCATCGAAGACGACGACATCGGTTTTGCCTTCGAGAATTTCTTTCGGCTCGATATGGCCGATGTAATTGATGGGCAGAGCGTGAAGGCGCTGCTGCACCTCGCGCACCAGTTCGTTGCCTTTGCCTTCTTCCTCGCCGTTGGAGAGGGTGGCAATGCGCGGATTGGGATTGTGCAGTGCCGTCTGAGCATAGGCCATGCCCATAATCGCGTACTGCTCCAGCCAATCGGCCTTTGAGTCAGCATTAGCCCCCATATCCAGGAAGACCGTCGGCTTTTTGCTCACGGCATAGATGATGGTGAGGGCCGGACGCTTGACCCCTGGAAGCCGCCGTAAGACGCCCAGCGTGGCGATGACCTGCGCTGCCCCGGTATTGCCCATCGTGACGAAGGCATCGGCTTTATGATCGCGCACCAGTCCCAGGCCGATATGCATCGAAGACTCAGGTTTTTGTTTGAGGACAACAGACGGTTTATCGGTCATTTCCACGACATCAGGCGCATGAACAATTTCGATTTTTAACCCTGCCGTGTCGTGTTTCTGAAGTTCCTGCTCCAGGCGTGCCTGCGGCCCAACGAGAATAATGGTCTCGTTGAGTTCACGAGCCGCCATGACTGCGCCGGCCACATCGGACACCGGACGGGCATCTGTTCCCATCGCATCGAGCACTAAACGCATACCGTAACACGTCCTTTTTGTGCGTCTTGTGGTTTATAGAGCGTAAGTGTAGCGCAATCAAACATGGTTCATAGGCACAGATGCGTATGAGAAATGAGCATTGACAAGGTTGGCCTGAGATTGTATGATTTGCCACAGATTGCCCTGATGGCGGAACTGGCAGACGCGCATGGTTGAGGGCCATGTCCTTTACGGGGTGGAAGTTCGAGTCTTCTTCAGGGCACAACACAAAAACTCGCAAAACAGGTGACATGTTTGTCACCTGTTTTGATTCTGGCAGCACACTTCGAGGTTTTTTAGTGGGTATATTTTTGCTTTCACCCTCACCCCAACCCCTCTAAGCACACAGTGGGAGAGGGGTTGGGTGAGGGCTTAACGAGCAGTGCTATCCAAAAATGAGGCCCTGCCGCCTTTATCCTCGTTCCAGCGCAACCTTGTAAATCTCAGGCCGATAGATGGTATGGATGAACATCTCCATATCGGGCGAGATCGTCAATCCCGACAGCGGCGCTTCCATCTCGGTATACACCACGATTTCAACCTGCTCGTTGGTGCAGCCCTTGTCTTTGCAATCATCCGGCCACACACGCCCCACTACCCCGCGACTTCCCAGCGCATAGGTGAAGTACAGGTAGCCATCTGACCCCAGCACCAGATTTGAGGCGTTTTGCAGGCCGCTCACGAGAGGATGCAGGTCGCTCGGTTTGCCCTCATCCGTCACCGTAAACCACTCAATGGCGCGGCGGGCGCTGCCATTGTTGGCGACGAAGACCGTCTTGTCCTTGACAGTGGTATTCTCAATCGCCAGCCCGGCGGGTGAGCGCAGACCTTCCAGGAAGGTCTCAACGACCCCCTCACGACTGATCTTGACGATGTTGTCCGCTTTCAGATTGCTCACCAGGAAATGCGTGTCGTCCAGTGGCACAATCCCCCAGGGGCCTTTAAGATCGCGGGTTGCCAGCGGTGCAGGCGCATCGCGCAGGTTGGTCACAACCGATAGGCGGTTGAGGTCAAAATCGGGAATCCATAGATTGAAGCCTTTGCCCTTATCCGTCGCCTCAATGTACATTTGATGCGCGTTGCGTGCGCCGTTCACATAGGTGACGGTGGTGGCGGTCTTCGCATCAATCTGGTAAATCGTCCAATCGCCGTTGCAGATAGTGTACAGCTTGCCATCGAAGTACACCATGCCATTGGGCCGCTGCACATTGGCAACCATGACATCAAGATTATCTTGTGTCAACGACACAAACGGCGTCCGTTCCGCCTGGGCAGGCGGTGTGGCTTGTTGAGCCAGAACAGGCAGGCCGAGCGCGAGAACAGCCCCTAACGCCCAGAGAGAAAATCGCATAGCAGCACCTTTAAGACACCGCTCCCATAGGAACGGGCAAGTAGACATGAAACGTCGCACCCTGACCATCGAGGCTTTCCACTTCGACGTGTCCCTTATGACTCTCAATCACCGTCTTGACGAGATTGAGGCCGAGGCCAGAGCCGCTGACGTGTTCCGCGCCCTTTTGCTGCCCTCGATAAAAGGGATCAAAAATGCGCGATTGAATTGATGCGGGAATGCCGATGCCAGTATCCCGCACACTGATCTGAATCATACTGCGAGACCCGTGCGCCGTCACCCCAATCTGTCCGCCGTGCGGGGTGAATTTAATCGCATTCTCAATCAAATTCGAGATGGCACGCTCCAACTGACTCGTATCACCGGGGATTCCCGGCAGCTTCATGGCAATATCATCGGTCAGCGTGATATTTTTTTCGCCCGCTACATCCTGCCATTCATGCACAGCCGCATGGATGACGGCCTCGATATCGCATTCTTCGCTCAATTTGACGCCGCGCCTCATGCGCTCAATATCAAGCACGCCAGTGATGATGCGCGTCATCTTGTGAAGCTGCTTCTCCACCTTATCAACGCTCTCGGTGAGGATAGCAGGCTCCAGATGGTCGGCAAGATCATCGCGCAAAGTATCGATATAGGCAATAGCGGCTTGGAGTGGATTTTTCAGGTCATGGCTGGTCATCCGCACCACCTCGGTCTTGATGCGATCCAGTTCCTTGAGTTCGCTAATATCGTTGATGACCGCCACCCACCCCTGCGGGCGTGGATGGCCCATCGGCGCGAGATGGCACTGATAAAAGCGTCCGCTATAGGAAAAATCATAACTATGGTAGCCAACGCGCTTCATATCACGCAGCGCCTGCTTAAAGTTGCTCGGACGCAAATCAGCGGGCAGTTGTCGCAGGCTGTCGTCACGACTCAGCGTGAGGGGAAAGACGCGCCGCGCTGCACGATTGGCAAACATCAGACGGAAATCACGCCGAATGGCAATCACGGGATTCTCTGTGCTCGTCAGCACCGCCTCCAACTGTGACGCCAACTGCTGCTGCTCGGTGAAAAGCTGCCCGTGTGAAATCGCAACCGCCGCATGGGAGGCCAGCAGTTCCAATTTATGGGCATCGTCCCGCGTATACTGGCGTCCCTGCTCGTTATTGACGACGAAGATTGTGCCAATCACGATCTCGTTGGCTTTCATCGGCACACAGATGGCTGAACCAAACACATCGCTCCACTCTGGGAAGTCATCGACGCCGCGCCAGCGTGTCTGATAATGTTCAACCCAGATGGCACGCTCTTCGCGGGCCGCTGTCTCCGCCATGCCGCCCACTGCCGCCGCCCGATGATGCAGCGCCGATGGCATGTTATACAGAGCAACGATGCTCATGTGCGCCCCCTCCTGGAGAAAGATGCAGGCAGCGCTGGCATCCAACCATGCGGTAGCCTGCTGTGCGATCTCTTGCAGGACGGTTGAGGGAGAGATATGGCGGCTGATCGTCATGCTGACATGGTGCAGCGCTTCAATCTGGCTGCTCTGGGATTTTAGCGGGGCAATAATCGCTTGACGGAAGATCGAGCTGCCGATGCCGAGGATGCCAATATTTGTGATCAGCGAAAACAGCAAAATGCTGTCATCGGACAGATTGATCAGGCTGGTGATCTGCCCCACTGTAAACAGCACCATGCTCAGTGTCAGCGTCGAGTTAGCAATGCGGCGGCGGTAGTACCACAGCAGATACAGCGCAAGCGCATTGAAGATCAGGAAGAAAAGCGCATAGGTCGGGCGCAGCGGAGTTATCTGGCCGTTCTGGGCAATCTGCGTCACCAGCAGCGATCCCTGGTAGACGATCATCACCCCCAGGCTGATGATGGCAGCCAGCCCGTAGCGCGGACGCAAGACACCGACCAGGGCTGTGGTCAGGATATACACAGCCACCGCCGCGCTGCTGAAGCTCATCTGGGCGGCGCTGTAGGCAATCAGGCCAATACTGGGCGACATCTGGGTAATGAACGTCATCTGCCGAACCAGTGTACCCACATTCCACACGACGACGAGCAGCACCAGCAGCGCAAACAACTGGCTGACCATCCGCCGCACGTCATACCACACCATAATCAGGGTGAAGCATAGCGTGAGGGCCAGCAGTGCGCCATCAAGGAGTAAAATCAGAGGTTGGAGGACATCACTCACAGTGTTTCGACCATCATAACTCTGGAGATAGACAGATTAGCGTGTGCGATTATTGGCCGTTGGGCCGATTTTGCTTTTCAAAGCGATAGCCGATGCGATGCTCCGTCAGAATATAGATCGGATTGGCCGGATCAATCTCGACTTTACGCCGCAGTTGGCTCACATATACACGGGGATAATACACATCATCGATATACTCGCGTCCCCACACCTGCTCCAGCAAATCACGCTGCGACACAATCCGTCCGGCATTTTCGATTAGGACAGCTAGCAGCTTGAACTCTGTCGGGGTGAGATGAACTTTCTTATTCTTGACGTACACCTGACGCTTATGGAGATCAACGTTCAGGTAGCCATCATCGTAAATCTGGGCGTTGTCGGTGGTGGAGATTTGTGAGCGCCGCAGCAGCGCCCGTACCCGCGCTACGAATTCACTCATGCCCACAGGCTTCACAATATATTCATCCGCCCCGGCATTCAGTCCTTCGACTATGCTCTCCTCATCGACCAGTTGGGCTGATAGCATCATAATTGGGGTGTCAGCCACTTCGCGGATGCGGCGGCAGACGGTCAGACCGTCCATGCCGGGCATGAGAATATCTAGCACCACCAGATCAGGCCGCTCGTGATGGAAGGATTTTAACCCCTCCAGGCCATCACTGCTCAGGACGACATCAAACCCCTCGCGTCGCAGCTTGCGGCCCATTGGCTCGCGGATTTCTTGCTCGTCATCAACGACCAGAATTTTCATACCCCTGTAATCCTTTTTAAAGAAAACCCAATAGAAATAGTATAACACAGGTGTTTCTAAGTGACTACGCGAATAGAATTTTGAGAGATTTGACAACCTGATTCATACGGAACTTCAGTTTGGATGCGCTGCCCTCACTCCAACCCCTCTTCTACTGCGCGGTAGAGGGGTTGGGGTGAGGGTAAAGGGCAACCCGTCGTTAGCGAATCACCAGCGAAATCTCCGCATCCGGCAGGCGGTCTGCTCTGGCGCGGATGGTCACAATGCCCGCCTCGTGCGTCGCCTTCACATACAGGGCTGCCTGTCCGCCGATAATGGCATAGGGATTCTCACCGATGAGTTCGCCAGGCCCTTCAATCTCAAACGAGATGACGCGGGTGACATACGGCAGCGGATTGCCATAATAATCGACAATCGCAAACACGAGGCGCGTCATATCTGCCCCATCCGCCGCCAATGCCGCATCATCCAGTTTGAGTGTGAGCGCGTGCGGTTTGCCATCACAGGCGATCCACTGTTCGGCCACTGCGTCATCACCGCGATAGCCAATGATCTGTAAATCGCCAAACTGCTCGCCCCAACGCATCCCCAGGTTTGTCACTTTGACGGGCGGATGCGGCAGACCGGGAAATTCATCATGCGCGGGCGCAAACATGCCGATGCGATCCGGCCCGGCAAAGACCTCGACAGTATCGCAGTTGGTGAAGACATACAGGGGATTGTTGCCGCCTTCGCTGCGATCCCCCATTGACCAGAGCGTCGCGGCTTGCAGCACGATCCCCTGCTCCAGCGGGCGCTGGCTGGCATACCAGTGCGCGGCCCACTTGGGCAGACGAAAAATATCTGAGACGCCGTGATAGCAAATACGATCACCGCTGCCAAATTCTTTGTGCGTGTTGTAATCAAACGCGCACCAGCCAATCGCCCCGCTGATACCGCCAATTTGCGACACACGCGCATGATAGCGGGCATGGCGCAGCGCATGTTCGATGCGGCGCTCTTCGCCATCAAAGGTTTTGGTCGAGAACATATGCCCGTTGAATTCAGTGATCAGCCAGGGCGATTGAGTCGGTTCCAGCGGGCCGTAGAAATCATTGTAGGTATAGACATCTTCGAGAAATTCGCTGAACGGGAAGTAGCGCACGCCGCCTGTCTGCCGTGTGTCGTCCAGATCATGCGCCAGTTGATTCGTCGCGGTATAGAAGGCGGTGTCATCCTGCGACTCGTTGATCCGCACGCCCCACAGAATGATCGAGGGATGATTCCAATCGCGCTCAATCATAGACCGTACATCGCGCAGACTCAGGCCCTGCCATGCTTCATCACCGATGTGCTGCCAGCCCGGAATCTCCTCAAACACCAACAGCCCGATTTCATCGCAGTGATCCAGAAAATACGGCGATTGCGGATAATGCGAGGTGCGAACGACGTTGCAGCCCAACTCAAATTTGATAATTTCCGCATCTTTGCGCTGCAAACGGGCGGGAGCCGCAC
Source organism: Anaerolineae bacterium (assembly GCA_034436915.1). Taxonomy (GTDB): domain Bacteria; phylum Chloroflexota; class Anaerolineae; order Aggregatilineales; family Phototrophicaceae; genus JALHOR01. The sequence goes on along the minus strand of DAOTUR010000411.1, from coordinate 16,896 downwards.
AGCCAATATACGGATAATTCTGGTGGCGATTCAGGCCGCGCAGCATGAGGCGTTCGCCATTGAGATAGAAACCATCTTCTTTAAAGCGAGCCTCGCGGAAGCCCAGACGCACCGAATAGGTATCGACGTGCGTTTGGGCGGCATACAGCTCAACCACGACGGTATAAAGCATCGGGTTATCCAGCGTCCACAGTGATACAGCGGGCAGATCATCCACGATCAAGTGGCCCTGATTGCGGCTGGCCTCCGTGAGAGGAATCGGATCGCCCTGAAATGTTTTGAGCATCTGGCCCTGCGCGTCTTGCAGGATGACATGCGCTGTGACATTCTCGCTGGCGGCCCCGTGATTGCGGATATACAGATCGATCTCAAGGCGCGGCGTCGTCAGCACATCACGGGTTTTGACGCGCACATTGCTGAGGTGCGTCGGCTCGACATAATGCAGCCATACATCGCGGTAGAGGCCGCCGAACGTCATGTAATCGACGACATAGCCATACGGTGGGATATCTTTGCGCTCGGTGCTGTCGAGCGAAACAAGCATCTCATTCTCGCCCTCGCGCAAATAATCAGTGATATCGAACGAAAACGGTGTAAACCCGCCGCGATACTCATCAAAATTATGGCCGTTGAGGGTGACAGTCGTCGCCAGCATCGCCCCATCAAAATCGAGATACAAGCGGCGGCCTTGCAGCGGCTCAGGCAGGGTAAAGCGTTTGCGATAGGTACTGACAAATTGATATTCGGCATCGTCAAAATTTTTGACGGGAAAAATCTTATTGGTGTGCGGCAGTGTCACCGACTCAAAGGGGGTCGTGTCGTTTGAGGCCGCCACACGCTGCGGCGCGTACTCCCACCCTTGATTAAACAGACTGCGTGATCTCACGATGATGCTCCCTGGTATGACTCAGCAAAAAGGCAGGATTTCGCCTGCCCTGTTGCTGCTTATCGTATCGATAGTGCGGGTAACACACAATGCCCCGTTATGCTTATCCCTTCACGCCCGCGCTGGCAACACCTTCGATGAAGTAGCGCTGGGCGAAGATGAAGATCATCACAGGCGGCAGAATGGCAACTGCTGCCCCCGTCAGCACGAGATTAGGCTGATCAGCATAGGAGTTGCTCAAGCGAATCAGCGCCAGCGTCAGCACATGGTTCATCGTATTACCTTCACCGATGATGAGGAGCGGCCACAGGAAGCTGTTCCAGGCATACAGGAAGGAGAAAATCGCCAGTGTTGCAATCGCAGGCGTGCTCAACGGGACGAAAATCGCCCACAGCACGCGCATACGGCTGGCCCCATCCAACAGTGCCGCCTCTTCAATCTCTTTCGGGATCGACAGGAAGAACTGGCGCATGAGGAACGTGCCATAGGCCGTGAACACCCAGGGGATGATCAGCGATACGAGTTTATTCTGCCACTGCATTACCACCATTAAGCGGTACATGGGGATGATGAGCACGACGAACGGAATCATGATCGATCCCAGATACAGCAAGAACAGCGTATCGCGCCCTTTGAAATTGACACGCGAGAAGGCATAGCCACCAAAGATCGACGTGATCAACTGCCCTGTCACAACGCATAACGTCACAAGCGTCGTATTCACCAGAGCGCGATCCAGATTGAGCTGGAGTACAGCGTTGTAATTGCCCACCTGGAAATTGACGAATTCGACCTTCTCAGCATTGCGTTCAACGGCATAGGCGCTGATGCTGGCATCATTGAGATCGACGAACTTGTCCAGCGATCCCTTGTACGCCTCGACCAGGCGCTGCGGCGGGCCATCTACCGTAACCATATACACATCGAAGGTCTGCGGTGTACCGCTCGCATCAGGCTTGCTGACAGTTTCGCCCGTCTTTGTGGCCGCGCCCTTTTCGACTTCATCACGCGGCAGCGCGATCACAACTTCACTGGCGCGTTTGTCATTGCCATTCAATTTATCTTCCGTCGTGAAGAAGACATGCGGCAGCTTCTCGCCCGTCAGCAGCATCTGGCGCTTCTCGCCTTTGACATCCACGAGATAGATGGGCTGCTTCTCGCCTTTAGCGTTGACATATTCTTGTGCCGTATACGGCAGCAGGCGCGGCGGATAGTGAAACACATCGCTTGAGACTTTGAGCGATGTCGCGGCCATGTAGATGAACGGAAACAGCATAAACAGGCCAAAGGCAATCAGCAGGAGATAGATCACCAATCGCGTCAAATACCATCTCAGAGTGGGTCGTACAGGTGTCATAAGAAATCTCCTACTCTTTCTGGCGCTGAAGGCGGAACTGGACGAGCGTTATGCTGAAGATGATGGCGAAGACAATCCACGCAATCGATGACGCATAGCCAAACTCGAAGCGTCCGAAGCCGCGCTCATACAGATAAAACACAGATGTCACCGCGCTCACAGGCATGGGGCGCGACGGGAACAAGGCATACGGCTCATTGAAGACTTGCAGCCCGGTCACGATAGTCGTGATGAGGACGAAAAACGTAGTCGAGGCCAGCATCGGCAGCGTCACGCTGATCAACTGCTGCCATTTATTCGCCCCGTCAATCATCGCCGCCTCGTACAGTTCGACGGGGATGCCCTGCAAACCCGCCAGGAACAGGACGGTGTTGTAGCCGATCACCTGCCACGCCGAGAGGAAGACCATCGAAAACAGCATGACCCCTGGCCCTGTCAGCCACTCAATCGCCGGGTCTTGAATCTGCATCCCAAAGGTGCCGTTGAGCGTGTTCACGACATTGGTGATGATGTAATTGAAATAACCAATCGTAGGGTCATACAGCCAGCGCCAGATGAGCGCCGTGCCGACGACTGCCGCCACCGAGGGTAAAAAATACACGGCGCGGAAGAATTTCATGCCGGGCAGCTTGGAGTTGAGGATAATTGCCAGAAACAGCGCCGGAATTACGGCCAGCGGCACAAGCAGCAGGCAGAACATGATAGTGTTACGCAGGCTCAGCCAGAAGGTGGCATCCTTTGCGCCGATGACGGTGCGGCTGCCGCCATTGGTCTCAATCGTTATCAGCGGGCTAAAGCTGGGACTCAGCACATCCTGAGTGTTGCCATTGGGATCGGCCTGGGTCTTCACTTCAAACGAGAGAATATCGGCGTAATTTTGCAGCCCTTTGAAATTGGGCACAGCGCCGACGGTGCTGTCGGTGAAGCTGAGGTAAAACGACAGCAGCAGCGGCCCGGCGAAGAATACCAGAAAGCCGATGATATTCGGCGCAAGCATCATCCAGCCCTGCCACGCCTCGCGCTCATCCGGCGTTTGGCCGAAATACTCTCCCAACCGCAGCAGCGCATAGCTCAACAGGCCGAACACCAGCATCAGGATGGTGAGCAACCATGTCGCAGGCAAAGCGTAGCTCTCAACAATCGAGCGCAGCCCCACGAGGCCGCCACCCAATACAACGATGAGGAGCGCCGTGATCGCCGCCACGATGATGCCAATCCAGAAGAAGCGATCTCGCCACACGCTGGTCGGTGATGTACGTCCAATGAGCCAGAAGAAGATCACCGCCAGCGGAAATCCCAAAACCAGATTGGGATTTTTCATGATCATATCGGTCACAGCCTCAAAGCTGCGATAGAAGCCCCATTGATGCAGTAGCAGCGCCGCTGACATGACCATGCTAAAAAAGTACAGCGACATGGAGACGAAGCGTCCCCCGTTCTTGCGGCGCAGCAGCTTGACGCTGGCATACACGGCCAATCCTGCCGGAATCATCAGGATGAGGGCGGCAAACCCCTGCACAGGCTTTCCGAGATTGCCAAAATCCTGGACAGACAGCCCAAGGATGGTGACGGCAAGGATCAGGCAGGCCACCACCAGCAAAAAGTTCATTATCAGCGTCCCGCCCACGATGATCGCAGGGGGAACGGCTGTTGCTTGCGTTTCACGTAAAGTCATGGGTCAAACCCCATTCAGAATCTTTTAAGATGCGAGATAAATAACTCATGTTTTTGAAACATCTTATGGAGAGAATTTTAAAAGACAAATGATAAGATAGGTTTTTGGGCGCAGCACGCTGCGCCCTGTTTGATGATGAAAATACCCATCATTTGAAATCTTTTCTTCTTCCTCATTAGCAAAAAGTAGGGTAACAAAGAGAGGTCATCTTCATAGACGACCTCTCTTTGCGCTGAGACAGCCTACAAAAACTTACTTCGCGGCTGTGGCTTCCATTGTCGCCATCGGCATTCCGCCATCGAATTCAGACGCGACCTGGGTGCAGATCGTATCGGCGAATTCTTTGGAGGTCATATCGCCATTGAAGACGGCGGTGATGCCTGCGCCATAGGCGGCATCAACTGCCGGCCAGTTGCCGAAGAACAGCGGGGTTTCTGTGCGGACATCGGCGGCCATTGTGCCATCGATGAACGCCTGATTGTTCACACCGCTGTCGGGCAGCGAACCGAGGAACAGATCCACCGCATCTTTTGTCGAACGGCTGGGGATGTTCGCGCCGAGGGAGGCAATCTGGCCCTGAATTTCCGCGCTGGTCAGACGGGTCACGAGGTCCCAGGCTTCAGCGGGATGAGCGGACTTGGCATTCACCACATACGCGCCCCAGAACAGCCAGTTTGTGGCCTTGCCGCTTGGCCCAACGGGCAGCGGAGCTACATTCCACTTGAATTTGGCATTGGCAACAGTGCCGGGGGTCGCCCAACGGCCATTGATGAACATGCCAACACTGCCCGCCAGGAAGGGCGGTTCGGTGTCTGTACCCCAGGGGATGGCGTAGCCAGCATCGATCAAGCCTTTGGCCGCATCCAGACCGGTCACGGTGGCGTCTGTGTTCAGTCCGCACGCCTTGTTGTCATCGGTGAAGAAATGACCGCCCGCCGCGTTGACGAAGTAACCCCAGTTAGCCCACCATGCATTCATACCGAAGCCCTTGATATCCTTGCCAAGAGCCGTGATTTCTTTGGCCGATTCCTGGAAACGTTCCCATGTCCAATCATCGCCGCCGGGATAGGCCAGACCTGCTTCATCGAACAGATCGGCATTGTAATAGATGGCAAAGGCCGACACATCGCGGGGCAAACCCCACACCGCCGGGTCCTGGCCGTCAATCGCGGTGGTGAGGAAGCCCATCGGGCCAGCGTAGAAGTCCGTCGCCTTGTAGTTCGTGTCCGCGCCCGCGTAGCTGGCGAGATTGAGGATCAAGCCCTGCTTGGCAAAGCGAGCCACATCCGTGCCGGGAATCCAGAAGACATCCGGCGCTGTGCCTGCTTCGATTTCTGTGATCAGCACGTCTTGATAGCTGGATGATTCCGAGCCACCGGGTTCGTAGGCGAGTGTCACACCATCCCATGCATCATCGATGGTCTTGTTGGCGGCGGTATAAACATTAATCTCCGCCTGATTGTCCGGGCGTGTCCGCCAGCGCAATGTCACTTCATCCTGGGCCAGCGTTCCGGCGGCAAGGCTCATCAGCCCCAATGCACAAATTGCTGCTACTAAAAACCGACGTGTAGACATAGAAACTGCTCTCCTAAATAGATAGGCTTAAAAATTAAAATAGTGCAACAAGCTGGCGTTGCTCTTACGCTGACCAGTCTTGATTGAACCCATTGGGTATGCTATCCCCCCAAGAATAGCGTAATTGTTTTGCCTGTCAAACAACTCATCGGCAATCTGTATACTGTGCCTAAAAACTTGCTCAATTGTTCCATTTTTGGCATAATAACGAATTGCAACAGACATGGAGTCAAGAGTGACGGCACAATCTCAAAACCTGATCGGCTATCGTTATGTGCTGCATGAGCCGTTGGGTCAGGGTGGAATGGGCATCGTTTATCGTGCGACAGATCGTCTGACTGGACAGCAGGTCGCCCTTAAACGTGTGCATTTCCCAACTCAGAACGATGATACCAATGCGCGTCAAGACTCGCAGTTGTCTCTCGCAAACGAATTTCAAACCCTCTCCTCGCTGCGCCATCCCTACATCATCAGCGTGCTGGATTACGGCTTCGACGAGCAGAATCGGCCCTATTTTGCGATGGAATTTCTCGAAAGCGCTCTGCCCGTCACGCAGTATGTGACCGGCAAACCGCTGCGCGAGAAAGTACGTCTCTTCTCCGAGATGCTGCAAGCCCTCGCCTATCTGCATCGGCGCGGTATTCATCATCGTGATTTGAAGCCGGATAATGCCGTTGTCCAGTTGGACGGTCATCTGCGCCTGCTTGATTTTGGGCTGGCCGGGCTGCAAAACCAAGCGCTGGAAGACGTGGCGGGGACACTGGCATATATGGCCCCGGAAATCTTCTATGGGCAGCCTGCCTCCCCCCTCTCCGATCTGTACGCGGCGGGCGTAATCGCCTATGAGATGTTTGCGGGCCATCACCCGTTCCTGGCAGAAGACCCGACTCAGCTCATCACGGATATTCTCATCACCGCGCCCGACACCGAATCGCTCGATATCCCACGTAATCTGACAAACATCCTGGAACGAATGCTGCGTAAAGCGCCGGAGACGCGCCCTGTCAATGCCGCGCAGATTCTTTCGGAGCTGTCGGCCTTTCAAGAAGATATCCCGCTGGAAAATGTCGCTGTGCGCGAAAGTTTTTTGCAGGCCGCCCGCTTTATTGGCCGCGACAAAGAACTCACCCTGCTGGAAAACGCCCTCAAACAGCTCCTTCAGGGCAAAGGCAGCGGCTGGCTCATTGCGGGCGAAAGTGGCGTCGGCAAAACGCGCCTGATGGATGAACTGCGATCACGCGCCTTGATTCGCGGCATTCTCGTGCTGCGCGGGCAAAGCGTCAGCGAAGGCAGCCTGCCCTACCATCTATGGCGCGATGTCATCAAACGTCTCATTCTGTCGAGCGAGGTGGGCGATCTGGAAGCGTCCATCCTCAAAGAAATTGTGCCTGATATTCCGCACCTCCTCCAGCGGCCCATCCCGGATGCGCCGGAGATTCAGGCCAAAGCCCGCCAGGAGCGCCTCATCCTCACCATTGCCGACCTATTCCGTCGGCAAAACGTGCCGATTTTGCTGCTGCTGGATGATTTGCAGTGGATCGATGAGAGCGTGCAGCCACTGCGCTATCTCCGTCTCATGATCGAGCAGATGCCGCTCATGATCGTCGGCAGCTATCGAGATGATGAACAAACATCGCTGCCAGAGCTTGGCGTTGATGTCAATATCATCAAGCTCCAGCGTCTGGAAGAAGAGTCGATCCGTCAGTTGAGCTATTCCATGCTCGGTGAGGTGGGTAAGCAGGTTGAAGTCATTGACTTGCTCAAGCGCGAGACGGAAGGCAATATCTTCTTCCTCATCGAGGTCGTCCGCACGCTGGCCGAAGAAGCCGGGGCGCTGAATTTGATTGGGCAGATGACGCTGCCGGGACGTGTGTTCTCGGAAGGTGTCAAATCCGTCGTCAGCCGCCGCCTGCAACGCATCCCGACAGGAGCGATTCCGCTGCTGCAAAAAGCGGCTGTGGCCGGGCGCTATCTCGATCTTAAATTGCTGGAATTGCTGGCCGCCCCCGATGGCATCGCCCTTGATCAGTGGCTTGCAACATGCGCCAACAGCACCGTGATCGAACTGCATAACGAACGCTGGCAGTTTGCCCATGATCGCCTGCGCGAGGTGGTGCTGGAAGGAATCCCTGCCATGCGCCGCCCACCGCTGCATGAAGAGATCGCTCATGCCATTGAGTCAATCTATCGCGGCCATGACAATCTGCCTGCGCAGTATACAACGCTGGCGCATCATTATGGCAAAGCCGGCAATCTGGTCAAAGAGCGCGAGTATGCCCGCCGCGCCGGGGAATATGCGGCCAGCCGCTTTGCAACGGCTGACGCGCTGTATTACCTCCAGCGTGCGCTCGATATGACACCCGCAAAAGATTATCGGGAGCAGTTCGAGATTCTGTGTGTGCGCGAAGCGTTGGCCGATAACGTCGCGGATCACACGCTGCAAACCAGTGATCTGGTGGCGCTGGAAAAACTGGCGAAGAAATTAGACAACACCGCCCGCACCGAGGTCGCGCTGCGCTACTCGATGTATTACGGCGTCACCGGGGCCTATACGCGCGGCATCACCTATGCCCGCCGTGCGATCCGTCTGGCAAAAGAAAACCATCTCACCAGTAAAATGTCGGAGGGGCATCTGCGTTGGGGCCAGTGTCTCACCCGTCAGGGGCGCTTTGCCCAAGCGATTGACCATCTGAAAGACGCCCTCACCCTGGCACGAGAGAGTGGCGCGGAAAAGCATATCGCCGTCATCCTTCTCACGCTTGGCAATGCCTCGGTTGACATGGGCAATTACGCTGAGTCCCAGAATTTCTATGAGCGTTCGCTCGAAACCGCCCGCCGCATCGGGGATTATCCCAACGTCAGCCGCGCTCTCAACAACATGGGCGAAGTGGCCCGCTATCGTTATGACTTTGTGACCGCCCATTTCTGTTTCGAGCAGGCATATCAAAGCTTCTTTGAGACAGGCAATCGGCGCGGGATTGGCACAAGTCTGGGCAATATGGGGCTGGCCGCGATTGCCCAGGGCCATTATCTTGATGCGATGCGCTATTACGATCTGGCCGATATCAATCTGCGGCAAACGGGCGATGCCTACAATGAAGCCTGGGTACGGCTTGGTCAGGGTTGGGTTCACGCGCATCTGGGCCGCACGGATGAGGGACTGAAACTGCTCGCCAGCTCACTTGATCTTTCACGCCGCACTGAGCAGCGCGATGTAGAGAGCTGGACGCTGACGACGATGGCAATTGTCGCGCTGGATAGTGGGCAGACTGAACTGGCGCGGGCGCAAAGTCGTACGGCGGCACAGATTGGGCGTGAGCTGCAAGGGCCGCCGATGGAGGTGTACGGGCTGATCGCTTATGGACATGCCCTTCTCGCCCTGAGAGAGACCGATGCGGCTTACGCGGCCTACAAGCAGGCTCTTGCCATTCAAACCACACTGCGCGATTTGCGGCCTGCGATTGAAGCGATGGCGGGCATTGCGGAGATTGAGTTTGCGCGGGGTCTGGACGTTGTGCCTGTGATCGATCAACTGCTTAGTTATACCCAATGGGGCTACTATGATGGCGGCTCTCATCCTCTGCGCGTCTGCCATATTTTGTACCGTTTGCTGACCGCCTTCAATGATCATCGCGCTCAAGAGGTGCTGCATGAGGCCCAGAGTCGCTATGCACAGATTCGAGACTCCTTAAGCGGCACAGCCTACCAGGAGACGTTTGCGGCCCATTCTGCACTCTACAAATGGATCAAAGATATCAGCGCAGCACCCTCACCGTGAAGCACGCCGCTTGTGCTACAGTCAATATCTCAAATTCACAACATCTCAACTATACTTTAAAAGGTCATAAATTGCGCCTTTTCAAAGGGCTGAAACCGCACTTTATCCCCATTTTGAGTATATCTCTGAGCGTTATCTTATGGTAGATGATTTCATGCTGCGTTACACTACCTCTGAGAGATTCAATACCACAGGAGCGCAGCTTTCTCGATGACTCTTCACCCAGATGCCATAAACGCACTTGTCTACGGGGATCACGGCGCACCGTTCGACATCCTCGGCCCTCACGCGGACGGCGAGGCAGTCATCGTGCGAGCCTTTCGCCCCAATGCCAAATCCCTCTCGCTTGTTGTGGCAGGCCAACCGCCGCAGCCGATGGATCGCATCCATGACTTCGGCCTCTACGAGATTCGCCTGCCCGCTTCAGCCAAAGATTTCTCGTACTCCCTGCGCGAAAAAACCTATGAGGATGTTGAGCACGAGTTCCACGATCCGTATGCCTATCCACCGCTGATGACGAGCTATGACGTGTACCTGTTTGGACAGGGCCACCATCTCAATCTGTATGACAAGATGGGCGCACAAATGCGCGAGGTGAACGGCGTCAAAGGGGTGAATTTCGCGGTCTGGGCGCCCAACGCCAAGCGCGTCAGTGTCGTCGGTCAATTCAACAATTGGGACCCGCGCCTGCATCCGATGCAGTTTGTGCATGACAGCAGCATCTGGGAGGTCTTCATTCCAGGGGCCATGCCCGGCGATACCTATAAGTACGATATTAAATCGCACTATCGCGGCTATCAGGCCCAGAAGACCGATCCTTACGGCTTTCAGTTTGAGATGCGCCCCAAAACCGCCTCCGTCGTCGCGGATATCCACTCCTACCACTGGGGTGACGATGCCTGGATGCAGGCCCGCACTCAGGCTGATCCTCTCGCTATCCCGATCTCGATTTATGAGATGCATGTGGGATCATGGCGGCGCACCTGGGATGGCAACCGCTGGCCCAGCTATCGTGAGTTAGCCAATCAGTTGATTCCCTACGTCAAAGACCTGGGTTATACACACATTGAACTGCTGCCGATCACCGAATACCCGTTTGATGGCTCATGGGGTTATCAGGTAACGGGCTATTTTGCGCCCACAAGCCGCTATGGGACGCCGGATGATTTCAGCTACTTCGTGGATCAGTGCCATCAAAACGGCCTCGGCGTGCTGCTGGATTGGGTTCCGGCTCATTTCCCCAAGGATGGGCACGCCCTCAGCTTCTTTGATGGCTCACATCTGTACTCGCACGAAGACCCGCGCCTGGGCGAACATCCCGATTGGGGGACGTACATCTTCAACTATGGGCGCAATGAGGTTCGCAACTTCCTGCTGGCGAGTGCGCTTTTCTGGCTCAAGCACTATCACATCGATGGGCTGCGCGTCGATGCTGTGTCGTCAATGCTCGATCTGAGCTTCTCGCGCAAACACGGCCAATGGCTGCCCAACCGCTTCGGAGGGCCGGAAAATCTCGAAGCGATTGCCTTCATCAAAGAATTGAATGAACTCGTCCATGCCGAAGCGCCCGGCACAATGACGATGGCCGAAGAAGCCACCTCCTGGCCGAAGGTGTCACGCCCAACCTACGATGGCGGATTGGGCTTTACGTTCAAGTGGAATATGGGCTGGATGCACGACACGCTCTTCTATATGAAGCGCGATCCCATCTACCGCCGCTTTGATCACAACAAGCTGACCTTCTCGATCATGTACGCCTTCAATGAGAACTTCATCCTGCCCATGTCGCATGATGAAGTCGTACACCTCAAAGGCTCACTCATGACGAAGATGGCAGGCGATTGGTGGCAAAAATTCGCCTCGCTGCGTTTGCTGGCGGGCTATCAATTCACCCATCCGGGCAAAAAGCTCAACTTCATGGGCCATGAGATCGCACAGTGGTCGGAGTGGAGCGAGGAACGTGCCCTGGATTGGAATCTGCTGGAACTTCCGACGCATCAGAAATTCCAGAAGTGGATCAAGCAGATCAACACCTTCTATCGGGAGCAACCCGCCCTGTGGCAGCAGGATTTCACGCCTGATGGCTTTCAGTGGATCGAGGCGGATGATGCCAACCAGAGCGTCTTCTCGTATCTGCGTTTTGCCAAAGATCGCACCGATTTCCTCGTCATTGTGGCGAACTTTACGCCTGTCGTGCGCTATCAGTATCGCCTGGGCGTCCCCGAAGCTGGCCCGTATGCCGAACTGCTCAACAGTGATTCAGAATATTTTGGCGGCAGCAATGTGGGCAACAATGGCGAAGTCACGACAGAGCCGATTCCCTGGCAGCATCAGGCGCAAAGCCTTCTGCTCACCCTGCCCCCCCTGAGCATCCTGGTCTTCAAGCTGCGCCGCCCTGTCTCATCGCAACCCGCAGGCGAAGCGCTTGAGACCACCGCAGAGATTGTGTCCCAACATTCGGTGGAGGCAGCGATTGTGCGGGATGCCAGCGATCATCAGCCCGCTGAGACACAGACGACGGCTGCGCCCGATACGGCGCAGGATACACCCGTCCCTGACGCTCCACGTAAAACAACAAAGAAGAAAGAGGTGAGCACGGCAGCCGTTGAGGAGAAGCCAGCCGAGGCGAAGCCAGCAAAAGCTTCGCGCAAGAAAAAAGCGGATGACACCACAACGCCTGTAGAGCCTTCCCCAAAGAAATCGCGGGCGAAATCACCCCAATCGACAGACACATCAGACACAAACGCCTGAAAATAACATAAATGTAGGGGCTTGGCACGCCAAGCCCTATCATGTGTTATGAAGCGATTTAGTGCGTCAAAATGCGGGCGTTCTGAGTGTGCCACAACACCTTGACCGACTGCATCTCGCGGAAAGTCAGCGCCTTCGCGTAATCGGTGTTCTGCACGCGCACCGCCAAGTCCTTGTTTGCGCTGATGCGGACGAGATAGCGCGTATCCGTGCCGATGTAGCTGATCTGGCGAATTTGCCCATTGAGCACGCTCACGCCCTGCGGCATCTCAGCGGGCGAGATGTCATAGGCCCGCAGCATGATACGCTCCGGGCGGATGGCAACCGTCACAGGCTGGCCAGGGACGAGATCCATCTCACTCATCGAGGCATTGACAACGGTATCAGCATCCAGGCGCACAGTCCCTGTTTCGCCGCTATCTTCCACCACTTCACCCTCGATAAAATTCGTCTCACCGATGAAATCTGCCACAAAGCGATTCGACGGAGTTTCGTAGATTTCTTCGGGACGCCCCACTTGCAACACATGGCCCCCCTCCATCACGGCGATGCGATTCGCCATCGTCATGGCCTCTTCCTGATCGTGCGTGACGAAGACGAAGGTAATGCCGAGTTCCTGCTGCATCGTCTTGAGTTCAATCTGCATCTCGCGCCGCAGCTTGAGGTCGAGCGCTCCGAGCGGCTCATCCAGCAGCAGCACTTTAGGCCGCTTGACGAGCGCACGCGCCAGAGCCACGCGCTGCTGCTGCCCACCCGACAGTTCACGCGGGCGGCGCTGCGCGATATGCGGCAGGCGCACCATTTCAAGCGCTTCGGTAGCGCGTTTTTGCGCCTCTTTTTTGGGGACTTTCTCCATCACCAGCCCAAACATGATATTTTGCAGGACGCTCATATGAGGGAAGAGCGCGTAATCCTGGAACACCGTATTGACAGGGCGATGATACGGCGGAATACCCGCAAAATCGCGCCCATCAATGATGACCTGTCCAGACGTCGGCTGCTCAAAGCCCGCGATCATCCGCAGCGTGGTGGTTTTGCCGCAGCCGCTTGGCCCCAGCATAGCGAAGAATTCTCCATCATAAATTTCCATCGTGATATTATCGACAGCGCGGACGGGCATTTCGCCAGCGCGGGCCGGAAATTCTTTGATGACATTGCTCAAGCGGACTTTCACATCCGTCATGGTTGTCTGTGCTCCTGAGTGAGGGGTGGATGTGCCATAGAAAAGGGCGCAGGTTGATCGCTGCGCCCTTCCCTGTCTTACGATTACAGCCGAGACAATTTACCGAAAAAGCGCCGTAAAGCCCCTGCCTTCAGGCATGAGGATATAAGGCGTAGGAGCACAAACCACTTTTTCTGATAGACTCGTAGGCATCATCTCATACTGTCTCAGTCAGTGGAAGTCTTGGCGCAAGCCAAGCCTCTGGCGTTTACGGCAGAGGCCCCCGCCTTTGGGTGTGGGGAGTATGTCACTTGCCGATATTGATCTTCAGTTCGTCCCAGGCGTCGTTATACGACTGTTCGGCTGCGGCCACATCTTCGGTGAAGTACATGGTCTTGAGAGTGGCAGCATCCAGGAAGACGGCTGAATTGTTCAGCATGTCTTTGGGGATAATGCCGCTGTCAATCGCAGCCTGATTGGTCGTGCCATAGGCGACGAAGTTCACAATCTGAGCGGCCACCACCGGATCGTTCAGGTAATCGATGAAAGCATGGCCCAATGCTGCATTGAGGGCATCTTTGGGGATGAGCGCTGCCGCCATATCCGCCACAGAGCCTTCTTTGGGGATGGTATAGACGTATTTATCGCACTTGCAGGTCACGCCCAGTTGATAAATATCGCCGCTGTATTCAATGGCAATATCGACTTCACCACGCTCCAGCAGCGCCTGACCATCATCCGCCGCAATGACTTTCACATTCTTGCTGTTCTTGATCAGGAAGTCTTTGGCTTCGTTGATCTCTTTCGGATCAGTGGAGCTGTTGCTGTAATCGAGCATCTTCAGGGCCACGCCCATCATCGCCCGCTGATCTTCCTGCCATGCTACCGGGCCATCATAGTTGAACACGTCGTTCCACGAGGTAATCGGGGTCTTAACTTTGGTCTTGTCATAGGCCACACCAATCGATCCCCACAGGTACGGAACGGAGTATTCGTTCTTGGGGTCTTGCGACATATTCAGCCAGCGCGGGGAGATGTTCTTGAAGTTCGGAATCTTGCTGAGATCAATCTTCTCCAGCAGGCCATCGCGGATCATGATCTGGATCGCGTAGGTGTTGGCGAAGATCACATCATAACCGGGGTTGCCCTGGCGCAGACGCGAGATCACCTGCTCATTGTTCTCAAAGAATTCGTAGTTGACCTTGACGCCGCACAGCTTCTCAAAATCCCGCACTGTGGTTTCACCGATATAATCGGCCCAGTTATACACACTCAGCGTCTGACCCGAGAAGCCCGTCGGACATTTCCAGGTGCTCACCATATTCGGGGCGGCAGCGGTACTTTCCGCTGTCGCCATCATCGGGGCGGCAGTCGCGGCGACTTCGGCGGTTGCCATTGCAACCGCGACAGATTCAGCGGTCTTCTCAACCTTCACAGAGGTCGTGCTTTTGGCAGTGGGTTCTTTTGTTGGCGCTGTCGTACTCTTGGCGGTGGCTTCTTTCGTTGCCGCCATTGTGCTCTCAGCAGTGGCTTCCATCGTGGCGGCCATTGTCGCTTTGGTGGTGGCTTTTACCGTCGCTTCTTTCGTTGCGGCGGCGCTGGCCTCCTTCGTGGCTTCGTTGGTCGCCTCAGCAGTGGCGGCCTGGGGCAAGGCGGTGGCGAGAGATGTAGCAGGAATCTTTGTGGGGGTTGATGTCCCGCCGCACGCGGCCAGACTCATCCCAACGACGAAAAGAGACAGTGCGAAAATCGACTTGTTCATGCGAGAAATCCCCTCTATGTTGTGAGAGTGACAAAGTGAATCACGTTCCGAGAATGCCAACAGACATCCAACAGGAACGCTTACTTCCGATTTTGGAGCAGGAGTGAAATACCGATCAGCATTGTAGAGACGATCAGCATCAATGTCGAGACAGCATTAATGTCCGGCGTAACAGTCTTTTTGATCAGACCATAGACGAAGACGGGCATGGTGGTCGTCCCAACTCCTGAGAGGAAAAACGTCACAACGAAATCATCCAGCGACAGCGTGAACGCCAGCAGCGCCCCGGCCACAATCCCCGGCATCATGAGCGGAAACGTGATGCGCCAGAAGGTTTGCCAGCCTGTTGCGCCCAGATCATAGGCCGCTTCTTCCAGACGAGGATTCATATCGGCCAACCGCGCCCGCACCACAATCGCCACATAGGAGATGTTGAACACCACGTGGCCGATGATGATGGAGCCAAAGCCGGGCAGCGCATGGAGTCCCGTTGATCGATCAATGAAATCGTAGATCAGACGGAAGAACATCGCCAGCGAGACGCCCTGGGTGATTTCCGGGATGATAACGGGCAGCAGCAGCAGGCCATCGAGGTATTTTTTGCCGGGAAAGTGTCCGCGCACGAGGCTGAGGGCGACCATCGTCCCCAAAATCGTGGCGATCACAGTGGCAAAAAAGCCGACGATCAGGCTGTTCACGACGGAGGTCATGAGGAGACTATTGGTAAATGAGGACTCATTCCCAGTAGCCGTACTGAAGATATTCTCATACCAGTGAAAGGTAAACCCATGCCAAGCATTGACCGAGCGCGAGTTGTTGAATGAGAAGACAACCAGCAGCATAATCGGTGCCCACAGGAAGAAATAGCCCGCCACCGAGACGAACCAGAACGTCGCCCGTCCCGCCTGATCGTAGAAGGGGTTATAGCGCTGGCTGGGCTGTGTCTCAGCGCCTAGCACAGCCGTGCGATTCAAGACTGTATTCGCCATCTAATGCTCACCCCCTGCCCGCACATAGAACACCAGCGGAATTAACACCAGGATCATCATCACCACGCTCATCGCTGCGCCCAGGGGCATGTTGCCCACCCCCTTAAATTGTGCATTGATCAAATTGCCGATCATCAACCCCTGCGTCCCGCCCAACAAATCCGGCGTGACGAATGAGCCAATGGAAGGAATGAACACCAGCACACACCCCGCCAGCACGCCAGGGAGCGTCATGGGCAGCATAATCCGCCAGAACACATGCCACTTATTGGCCCCAAGATCATAGGCCGCTTCCACATAGCGAAAGTCGAAACGCTCGACAGAGGCATAGATGGGCAGCACCATGAAGGGCAAAAAGCCGTACACGAGGCCGAGCATCACGGCAAATTCGGTGTTGAGCAGCTCCAGCGGCTGCTGCACCAGCCTCAGGCTGAGGACAAAGCTGTTGATAATGCCTTCGCGTCCCAGGAGCATTTGCCAGGCATATGTTCGGACAAGAAAATTTGTCCAGAAGGGGAGGATGATGAGAAACAGCGCAAAACGCCGCACGCCTGCCGTTTTCCGTGTGCGAATGAACAGCGCCAGGGGATAGCCGACGAGCAGACAAATCGTCATCGTGAGGAATGCAATCCACAGGGAGCGCTGCAAAACGACACCGAAAACAGTGAACGTTCTTTGGTAATGGGTGAGCGTAAGGGGAAGTTCGGGATTGCCACCCAGTCCGCGTGTCATCACACTGACGGCGACGACCAGGAGTGAGGGAACGATAAAGAAAACTGCCAACCAGAGGAGAGCCGGCACCGCAAGAAGAGCATCGTTATTCTTCCGCATGTGCGTTCTCAGCCATACCGCCATGGAATCGTACCCCCGTAAATGAGATGAACGACAGTCATCGAAACGGCGCGAGATACCCCTGCCTTTAGGCATGGGGAGGGAGTGCGCCTTGTCCTTTCTGGTAGGT
>DAOTUR010000410.1:0-17015 GCA_034436915.1 Anaerolineae bacterium | reverse complement strand
TGCCGCGCCACAGGACGCTTTGATCTTGTGACAGCGCTCGGCAAAGTCACGGCATCGCACAAACATCTCAAGACACTTCACCACTCTGACGGCTATACCTACCAGAAAGGACAAGGCGCACTCCCTCCCCATGCCTCAAGGCAGGGGTAGCCCGCGCCGATTCGATGAAACTGTATTTTATGCGGCATGGCGAGGCCAGCGATGACGCCCCCAGCGACGAACTGCGCCCCCTGACCGACACTGGGCGTCTGCACCTGAGTAATGCGGGCAAAGTCCTCAAAAAAATTCTGACCGTCAATGCGGTGTATGCCAGCCCGCGCCTGCGTGCCCGCCAGACCGCTGAAATTATCGCCCAGGCGCTGGAGCAGGATGTGATTGTGCGCGATGAATTGAATTTCAATTTCTCTATCGAGACGCTCAAGAGTCTCATCATGGGCTACGATGAGGAGTCACGTCTGCTGCTCGTGGGCCACAATCCCAGTATCAGCGAGGTGGTGCAGCAGATGACCGGGGCCAATATCAATCTCAAGACGGGCGCGATTGTGTGCGTGGATGTCTATCCGATTGCGCTCAAGGGCGGCACTCTGAAATGGATGCTCACGCCGCGCCTGATGGATGAATTGGCCTAGAAATCGAGGGCTTGGCGTGCCAAGCCCCTACTCTTCCTCCGGCCACCCGCGCCAATCCAGCAACAGATCGCGCTCCTGTGTGTCAAAGAAGTGTTTTATGGCCCGCTTTGCCAATGCGAGATCAACGCACGCGGCAGGCGGCAGATGCTCCCAGGTTTCATCATCCTGCATACCCCTCCCCACTTCGTGGAGCGGGGTTAAATGCGCGTATTCAGGCGTTTTGCGCTTGGGCAAGAACGCGATCTGAGGGTTTGAGATGATGATGCCGCGCCAGAATTTGCCATACGCGCAGCGCCGCTTCCAGGGCGACTTTGGAACTCATCTTGGATTCGCCAATCGTGCGATCCGGGAAGTAGATGGGAAATTCGCCAATTTTGTAGCCCAGGCGGTGCGCCACATAGCTCATCTCGACTTGGAAGACGTAGCCGTTGGATTTGATGCGCTCCAGATCCATGCCGATGAGTGTCTCACGCCGCCACATCTTAAAACCGCCTGTGGCGTCGTAGACGGGCAGGCCCAGGATCGCAGGCGTATAGATACGATTGGCCCACAGTGACAGCATCTTGCGATACAGGCTCCATGAGACATCGACGCCGCCGCCGGGCATGAAGCGTGATCCCAGCACAAAATCTTTGGTCTTGATGAGATCAAGCATATTCCCAAGATATTTCGGCTGGTGCGAGCCGTCAGCATCCATCTGGATGATCAGATCGGCCCCCAGATCAAGCGCCTTGCGAAACCCCGCCCGATACGCCGGGCCGAGGCCGTTCTTGTCCTGGCGGTGCAGCACATGCACGCGATTGTCATAGTGAGTCCGCAGGCTCTCCGCAAGCTGTCCCGTACCATCCGGCGAGTTGTCGTCAACCACGAGGATTTCCAGGCCGGGTAGATCAAGCGCAAACAGCGCCTGCGTGATGAGGGGCAAATTTTCACGTTCGTTATAGGTGGGGAGAACCACCATCAGGCGCTGCGTCATGCCTAAGCTCCCAAAAACATCAAAGTGATCTAATCGGCAAATTATTGTACACCTTGTCAAAAGAAAATGAACCCACAGGCGCATCACAGTCGGGCCGCCGCGCCATCCTACGGCACAATGCCGCGCAAGAGTCTGATCTGGCCGATATGACCCATTGTGACGCTGTTTCCTATTGGGCAAGTTACCCAAAAAATGATCCTGTCTTCAGGGCTTCGTCAGCTTTGTACAGCAGTTGCCAGGCGTTTGCAGTCGGGTTTGACGTTGGCAATTTATTTAAAGGTCGTTACAATGACCAAATGTGCCTCAGACGCGAGTCCGGCATGGTTGCGAATATCTTTATTTTGTAGGAGCGGACAATATTATGAAGACTGTACTCCGTTTGGCTTCGGCTTCGGTGCTCCTGTCTCTGTCTCTGGGTTTGGCAATTGGTGCCAGCGCCCAGGATATGATGAAGTATGAGACAGACTGCGCCACCAAAGGTTACACTGGCCTGTTCAAAAGCATCGAAGCGGTGGATGCCAGCACAGTGAAGTTTACGCTGTGCAGCCCCGATCCGGCGTTCCCGGCCAAAGTTGCCTTCTCCGCCTTCGGCATCAACTCCTCCGATTACCTCCAGTCCTCTGGCGGCGGCGGCGATCTGGTGACCAATCCCGTCGGCACAGGCCCCTACATGCTGGATCGTTGGGGCCAGGGCAACGAAATGGTCTTCGCCCGTAATGACAATTACTGGGGTGATAAGGCCAAAGAAGCGCAGGTTATCTTCCGCTGGAACTCTGAATCAGCGGCCCGTCTGACCGAACTCCAGGCTGGCACTGTCGATGGCATCGACAACCCCGGCCAGGCTGATATGGAAGTCGTCAGCGCCGACAGCGCCCTCAAGTTGTACGAGCGTTCCGGCTCAAACGTCTTCTATCTCGGCATGAACAATACCATTGCGCCGTTTGACAAAAAAGAAGTGCGTCAAGCGGTTGGCTATGCGATTGATCGTCAGCGTCTGGTCGATAACTTCTATCCGACGGGATCGCTGGCCGCCACCCAGTTCATGCCCCCCGGCATCTTCGGCTATGTCGATGGCTTCAAGCCCGCCGATGACGGCATGACCCACGACGAAAAAGTTGCGAAGGCCAAAGAACTGCTGGCCGCCGCCGGCTACCCGGATGGGATTGAAGTCACCCTCAACTTCCGCGATGTCGTGCGTGGCTACCTGCCGCAGCCGAGCGTGGTCGGCCAGGACATTCAGACACAGTTGGCCGAAGTCGGTATCAAGGTCAACATCGAAGTCATGGAATCAGGCGCGTTCCTCGATGCCTCGGTAGCGGGCCAACTGCCCTTCTACATGCTCGGCTGGGGCGCGGATTATCCCGATGCCACCAACTTCCTCGACTTCCACTTCGGCAAGGGTGCGAGCCAGCAGTTTGGCGCACACATCCCGGCGCTGGAAGATGTCCTGAGCGAGGCCGCCGCGCTGTCTGATCCGGAAGCCCGTCTCGCCCTGTACCAGAAGGCCGACGAAATCATCCGCGACGAAGCCCCGATGATCCCGATTGCTCACGGCGGCAGCGCGGCAGCCTTCAAAGCCGCTGTCACGGGCGCATATGCCTCGGACATTGGCGCGGAGCAGTTTGCCCGTATGGAAGACCCCACTGATGACAATATCATCTGGATGCAGAATGCCGAACCGATTGGCCTCTACTGCGCGGATGAAACCGACGGCGAAACCCTGCGTGCCTGCGAACAGGTGATGGAATCGCTGCTGCGCTACGAAGTTGGCACAGGCACACCGATTGCGTCGCTGGCGACAGAATACAGCGCCAATGCCGATCTGACGGAATGGACGTTCAAGCTGCGTGATGGCGTCAAGTTCTCCGACGGTTCCGCGTTGGATGCCAATGATGTCGTCCAGACCTACTACGTCCAGTGGGATGCGGCCAGCCCGCTCCATGTTGGGCGCTCCGGTGAATTCAGCTACTTCTCGGGTCTGTTCGGTGGCTTCATGAATCCCCCGGCCCCCGCCGCTCAGTAACATCAGCCTGTCACACAGAAGCAGGAGATCGGCGACGGTCTCCTGCTTTTTCATCTCTGATACCTTGCCACAACGATAAACAGTAGGGACAAGGCCCGCCTTGTCCGAATGGGTGGACACAGCAGGCTGTGTCCCTACGATCACATCCTTTATTCCTAATCATCATTGTGGCAGGGTACTAGAGAACATTCCCTCTCTTCGGGGTCATAAACGCATAAAACATTCAAAACACAGATGTATGATGGCCTAAGCGCCTGACGCAGTTTGAGGTTAAACGAACACTCTATGGCAAAATTTATTTTACGGCGACTCCTTTACAGTATTCCGGTCTTATTTGGCATCCTCATTCTGACATTTTTATTGCTGCGCTCCATTCCGGGCGATCCCTGCCGCGCCATCCTGGGGGAACGGGCGACGGCGGCTGTCTGTGATGCCTTTGCCGAACGCTACGGCCTGAACAAATCTCCGCTTGAACAATTTGGGATTTATATGGGACGGGCGCTGCGCGGCGATCTCGGCGTATCCTTCCGCTTCGGGCGGCCCGTGACCGATCTCATCATTGAGCGTCTGCCCATCACCACCGAACTGGCGATCACAGCGCTCATCTTTGCCGTGATCGTGGGCATCCCGCTCGGTATTATTTCGGCTTACCGCCATAATTCGTGGGTCGATGTGACCACCATGTTCGTGGCAAATCTGGGTGTGTCGATGCCTGTGTTCTGGCTCGGCCTGATGCTGTCCTATGTCTTTGCTGTGGGTCTGAAAGATACAATCTTTGCCCTGCCACCATCAGGCCGCCTCACAGCCGGGGCCAATTATGCGCCCTTCTATCTTTCGTGGGGATTGGCCGCCAGCGAACAGACCGCCAGCGGCATCCTCGTCTTCTTATCGCGCCTCAATATTTTTAACGGCCTGATGACCCTCAATGTCACGCAGATTCTCGATGCGATCCAGCATCTCATTCTGCCCGCTGTGGCCGTTGGAACCATCCCGCTCTCGGTGATTGCGCGTATGACGCGCTCCAGCCTGCTCGAAGTGCTGCGCCTGGATTATGTGCGGACGGCGCGGGCCAAAGGATTGTCGGAGATGCGCGTGGTGCTGGGCCATGCGGTGCGGAATGCCCTGCTGCCCGTCGTGACGATCATCGGCCTGAGCTTTGGCGGCTTGATGTCCGGTGCGGTGCTGACCGAATCAGTCTTTGGGCTATCCGGCGTGGGCAAGATGCTCACAGACAGCATCACCGCACGCGATTACACCGTCGTCCAGGGCTTCACGGTCTTTATTGCGGTCACATTTGTCCTCATCAACTGGATCGTCGATGTGCTATATGCTTTTCTCGATCCGCGCATCCGTCTCGATTAACGAGCCAGCTACAGCCCTGAGACGGATTAGGAGAAATAAAACCTGTTATGTCAGAGATTGCCACACTCTCAACCGATGATGAAAAACTCAAAAGCCGCCCCTCGCAAAATTTTTGGGCCGAGCTGTATCGCAATCTGCGCCGCAATCGTTCGGCCAGAGTCGGGGCCGCTATTCTCGGCTTCCTAGTCATTATTGCTGTGTTTGCCTCGGTCATCGCCACCAATGACCCGATTGATTCGCGCCTGGGCAAAGAGCCGGGGGCCAAAGTGCGGAAACCGCCGTGTATCGTCATGGCGGGCTGCCCGGACACCAATCATTGGATGGGCCTTGATCTGAATGGGCGTGATGTGTTCAGCCGCCTCGTCTATGGCACGCGCATCTCCCTCACCGTCGGGGCGACGAGCGTGGTCTTTGCGATGGTGATTGGCGTGCTGCTGGGATTGGTGGCGGGCTATGCGGGCGGCTGGCTGGATAATCTCATCATGCGCTGCATGGATGTGGTGCTGGCCTTCCCCAGTTTGCTGCTGGCGATTGTGTTTGTCACGATTCTTGAGCCACGATTAAAAGGCACATTCTTCTACAAGCTGTTCGATAGCATGTTTGGGGAACCACGACTGTTCATCGTGCTGCTGGCGATTGCGATTGTGTTCATCCCGATCTATGCCCGCGTCACCCGCGCCAGCGTGCTCAGTGTGAAGGAAAACGAGTTCATCATGGCGGTGCGGGCGCTTGGGGCTTCGCCTACGCGCATCGTCTTCCGCCATATCATGCCGCACGCGCTAACGCCGCTGATCGTGCAGGCCACGCTTGGCATTGGTACGGCCATCCTCGACTCGGCGGCGCTGTCGTTCCTGGGGTTGGGGGCACAGCCGCCGACGCCGGAATGGGGCGCGATGTTGAGCGAGGCGCGAGCATATGTCTTCACTGCGCCGCACATTGTGTTCTTCCCTGGCTTCTTCATCATGCTGACGGTGTTGGGCTTCAATCTGTTGGGCGATGGCCTGCGCGATGCGCTCGACCCGCGCTTGAATCGGAACTAGGTCGAACATTTTCAATGGCAGGACGCAGCGTGCTGGTAGGGTTTTCGTTCGTAATGATTATCACACCTTACGCAGTTTACCCCTCCCTAAATCCCTCCCCACGTTTTGGGGAGGGACTTCAAGCGTTTTGCTCACCCTCTCTGAATAGTGCGGAGGGGCTAGTACACGTTGGAGGAAGTTCATAAGCATTTCGTTCAGTTTCTTTTAGCTAAAGTTCGCTATTTGAATTGCTTAGGATTGAGTATCGAATAACTTCTGCATTTACTTCTGTAATCTGGCGTATCAAATCAAACAAATGCTTGTGTTATTTGGCTCCTGTTCCTTAGAAGCCGTTTGATAATGCCATTCGTTACAAACAAAATGTATTTTGGTGTAGGGACAGGGCCTGCCCTGTCCATTTTCACGCGATGAACGGACAGGGCAGGCCCTGTCCCTACACGAATCATGCATAACATTTTGCATTATCAAACGGCTTCTTAGGAACAGGAGGAAGGGTTTGACGGTCATTCCAGCGCTCTCGGCATCATTTTATGGAGGGTGCGTAAGGTGAGTTATGACAAAGGCCCTTGTAGGGGCGCGATATATCGCGCCCTGATGATTTGTAGGGGATTCAACGTGGGCAGGATGTATCCAGCCCCTACAAATCTACGCTTCTCACGGATAGGTGAATGATTACATTGGGCGCGATATATCGCGCCCCTACGATAATCCCACCTCAAATTGAAATAGCATCGACATCACTACTCCCCAACCACAACGATCAATAGAAATATTTATGGCGATCTGTAGGGACAAGGCCCGCCTTGTCCTAGCAACAATCCCCCTCATCTCCTCTCAACAGCACAATCAAACCTCCTAAGCGCGTGTCTTTCGCCTACAATGATGGTTATATCTCTATACGCTGTATCAAATTCGAGACAGGGATGACAGGCTGATGGCAAAATCGTATACGCGGAAAGATGTGCTTGACTATCATACCCAGGGACGCCCCGGCAAAATCCAGATCACGCCCACCAAGCCTATGGTTACACAGCGCGATCTCACCCTCGCCTACTCACCGGGCGTGGCCGAGGCTGTCGATGAAATCACCGAGCGACCTCTCGCGGTGTACGAACTCACGGCCAAAGCCAATCTTGTAGCCGTCGTCACCAATGGCACGGCGATTCTCGGCCTGGGCAATCGCGGCCCTGCCGCCAGCAAGCCCGTGATGGAGGGCAAGGGCGTGCTGTTCAAACGCTTTGCCGATATTGACGTGTTCGACATCGAATTGGATGCCAAAACGCCCGAAGAGGTCATCGCCGCCTGCAAAGCGATTGCACCCACCTTCGGCGGCATCAATCTGGAAGATATCAAAGCGCCGGAATGCTTCGAGATTGAGCGGCGCTTGCGCGAGATGCTCGATATCCCCGTCTTCCATGACGATCAGCATGGCACGGCCATCATCAGCGGCGCGGCCCTGATGAATGCCTGCGAAGTCACGCATCGCAAAATGAGCGATTTGCAGGTCGTGATCGTGGGCGCAGGCGCGGCGGCGGTTGCGACAGCCAATTTTTATCTCCTGCTCGGCGTGCAGCGCGAAAATATCCTCATGGCCGATATTCACGGCATCATCTACGAGGGCCGCGAATTGGATATGGATCCGTACAAGGGCGCATTTGCTACCAAACGCCCGATTCGCACGGTGCAGGAGGCGCTCGTCGGTGCGGATATGGTGTTGGGCCTGTCGGCGGGCGGCGCAATCAAGGCGGAATGGCTGAAGGCGATGCGGCCCGATCCGATCATCCTAGCGATGGCAAATCCCTATCCCGAAGTCACGCCCGAAGAAGCCCGCGCCGTGCGCCCCGATGCCATCATTGGCACAGGCCGCAGCGATTATCCCAATCAGGTCAATAACGTGCTCGGCTTCCCGTTCATCTTTCGCGGGGCGCTGGATGCTTATGCCTCGCAGATCAACGAAGAGATGAAGATGGCCGCCTGCAAAGCCCTGGCCGCCCTCGCTCATGAGGACGTGCCGGATAGCGTGGTCGCGGCCTACAATGGCGAGACGATCCGCTTTGGGCGTGATTATCTCATCCCCAAGCCGTTTGATCCGCGCATTATGCTGTGGGTGGCCCCGGCGGTGGTCGAGGCCGCGATGGCGACAGGCGTAGCGCGGCGCGCTGTGAATCTGACGAACTACCGCGATATGCTGGTCGAACGGCAGGGACGTGGGCGCTCAGTCCGCAATACCATCATCAACAAGGCGCGAGTGGGCAAGCAGAAGCGCATTGTGCTGGCCGAAGGCGAGGAACCCAAGATCATCCGCGCCGCTGCGCGCATCCTGGATGAGCGCATTGGTGAGCCAATTCTGTTGGGCCGCGAAGACAAAATTCGGGCGACCATGAGCGATCTGGGCCTGGCCTTCGATGTGACGATCATCGACCCCTTCTACACCCCCCTGCGCGAAGTCTATGCCGAGCAGTTCTATCGACTGCGGCAGCGGCGCGGCATCACCAAAGCGCGGGCGATCAAGCTGCTGCGGGATCGCATCTACTTTGGGCCGATGATGGTCAAGGCGGGCGATGCCGACACCTATCTCAGCGGCCTGACGTATGAGTACCCGGAGGTGATTCGGCCCGCGCTGCAAATTTTTGGCACGCGGCCCGGCGTGTCGAAGGCGTGCGGTGTGTATATCATGGTCATCAAGGATCAGGTGTATCTCTTCACTGATGCCACCGTGAACGTTGAACCGGATGCCGAGTCGCTGTGCGAAAGCGCGATTCTCTCGGCTGATTTTGCCCGCACGCTCAATATTGAGCCGCGTGTGGCGATGCTGTCATTCTCCAATTTTGGCTCTGTGCCGCATCCCGAATCAGACCGCGTGCGTGAGGCGCTGGCGATGGTGCGTGAGCGCCGCCCCGATATCACGATTGATGGCGAGATGCAGGCGGATACGGCTGTCGTTGCCTCGATCATTGAGGAGCGCTATCCGTTCAGCCGCGTCAAAGATGCAAATGTGCTGGTCTTCCCCAATCTGGCGGCGGCCAATATCGCCTATAAGCTCCTCTCTCGTCTGACCGACTCGGAGGCGATTGGGCCGATTCTGCTGGGGTTGGGTGCGCCTGTACATGTGCTGCAAGCGGGCGATGATGTGGAGGAAATTGTGGCAATGGCGGCGGTGTGCGTCAACGATGCTCACAGCCGCGAGAGTCGGGGGTATTGACCCCTCCCCGGCCCTCCCCACTGCGTGGAGAGGGGGAAAAAGCCCCTCCATGCGAAGCGGGGAGGGGTTGGGGAGGGGTGTTACGGCTGCAACACAGGCACTTTGCTCAGATCGAGGTTGCCCGGCAGCAGCACATAGGCCCCGCTGATCCAGCCGACCTGCAAGTTCTGTGTCACATACCACCAGCTATTGCGGCTGTTGCGCCCCAATATCTCCGCCGCTGCGCCCAGAGGCACGAGGCCGGAGCGCGTGGACTGCGTGGAGGGTGCGTTGTGCATGACCACGTTGGCGGTGGCTTGCAGATTGAAGCCCGTTGATACGGCCTGCGGCGCGACCACCGCAGGCTGCGGGGCCAACACCGGGTTCGGCACAGCAAGATCGGCATTGGTCGGCGCAGTCACCGGGATCGACGACTGCGTGATGCGGATGAACTCCGATTTCACCCAGCCCGTGTACTGGGCCACGCGCACCTGATACCAACTGCGATCCGCATTCGTCCCGACCACCGGGTAATACTGGCCGAAGGACACCTTCGCCAGCACACGGCCTGAGACCGACGGAACCTCACGCACATTCAGCGTCCCGGCCATGATCTTGCCTGTGGCGCTGATGGTCACAACGGAGCCATTGACGCTCGGATTGCTGCTGCTGCCCGCGCCCACCCCCGGAATCGAGCCATCCGGCAGGCGGCTGACCGAATAGTAGACGAAGGCGTTGTTGCTCAGTTCGACATACTCGATGAAGATCGTGCTTGGCCCCTGGATTGCCACATCTGCGATATACGTCTCGGCCCCATCGTGCGCCCCCCATTTATCGATGATGCGCTGCCCGTTGACGAACACGCGCACGCCATCATCCGCCCGCACCTCAAAGCGGTAGACGCCCGGCACAAACGATTCTGTGCCTGTGATACGAGCGCTCCAATTATCGAAAGGCACGGCGGCATCGGGTGCGCCTGTGCCCCAATTGAGCTGCGGATAATTGATCGGCACTGTCGCCAAAATCGGGCCAGAGATGGTTGTGCCGCCAAAATATTGGATCGTCCAGCCGGTTGAGGGCGCGACAGATGTGACCGCCGGAGTCACAGTCGGTGTCCCTGAACCTGTCACTAGCGTCCAGGTGAGCGCGATACTGGCCGTTTCAGTCTGCTCAATATAATCCACCTGCATCGCCACATTGCCCGCCGTAATCGCCACATCCGCCGTGACCGCTGTCGTACTCGCGCCCGATGTTGTGAGCGTGGGCGTGGTGCTGCCACTCAGGAACAGTTTGGCCGAGTCGTCGGCCCGCAGCGTGAAGCGATACGTGCCGCTGGTGGTGAAATTTACGGTGCTCGTCCAACGAATGCTGAAGTTATCCGTGCCGATACCTGCCGCTGGCGCTGTGCCTGTCCCAAAATCCAGCACCAGATTGGTATCGGTGCGGGCGACGGATGTCCCCGTGAAGGTCGTATTGTTGAAAACGGCCCCCGTCCAGGTTGCGGTGCTGGATTGGGCCGTGAGCGGCAGCGCCAGACTGAGCGCGATAAGGCTTGTGAACAACAGGCCAATCATGAGACGAATACGCATATCAGAGCCTTTCTTCAATAATATCGGACAGATGATATGTCTATTGTAACGCGAGAGGCATGTTTAAGAAAACAGTCTCCTATATCCCTCATCCAATATCAATGACGCTCCTCCGCGCTATAAAGTTCCCGGCCCCAACAGCAGCAGTCCCGCTTGCAGCATCCGCATGATCAGGCGTTCCTGCTGCTCGTGCGCTGGCCCCACCATATCGCGGCTGATATCGATCAGTTCAACGAGCGGATTGTTGGCGGCGTAGGTCTGGATGTGCTGAATCGGCACCAAAGAATCATAGGGATGATAGAGCAACTTGACAGGCACTTTGAGCGGCGTGGTCTGGCGCAGCGGGCTGGCATCGCGCCATTCGTCAGGCGTTTCGGTGGGCGATCCGCCAAACCACAGGCGCATCATGGCCTTTTCAGACGGCGGCACAGACTCATAGAATGTCAACCAATCGAGAATCGGGCGCACCATCACGCCGCCTGCCCATACTGACGCATCGCTTTGATGCAGGGCGAGGAGCGCGAGAGCCGCACCCATGTTGTGAGCGGTGAGGAGAGGCGAAGGGTTTGAGTCATTGACAAGAGAGTTTCTAGTATGGTCGATTATTTTATTCGCCTGTGACCAAATCGGTGTATCAGATAGCAGATCCAGATGGATCTTGCTGTAGGTTATATCTTGTTCGACCCAGGCAGCAACCTCTGGATATGACAAATCCTGAGTATCAAATGTCACTCCAATAATTCTTGGTTTTCTCTCTATAAAATCAATAGCATTTTCATGTGGAGAAATCCAACTCCATGAGGGTGACAAGGAATTCCCCATGAAGGCTATTGGTGCGTCTACTTTTGTTGAGAGAACATCTTCAATGTTGGCTTCAGAGGCATTTTTTTTGCTAACCGTTTGCAATGTTATTCCATTAATATCCTCAACCTGAATCATTATGGCTAATTGATAAGTGTAAGCGAATAACAGCTTTCCCCATTTTGCCGATGCAAACGTGAAATCGGCTTGTTTGTCAGTCAGATCATAGATAAAAACGATAATATGTTCGCCGCTTCTATGCTGAAGTAGTATTTTTTCCTTATCTATCCAATCCCAAGCGATATAACTGACATTTTCACTTAAGGCATCCTTGCCCTCACCCTCCAACCGATCCACCGTCCCCGTTCGCACATCCCACACCAGCGGGCGCGTCAACAAACCCTCGCGTGCCTGCACCAACAAACGCGAATCGCTCATGACAGGCGCAAATTTCACGGCTTCGAGCGGCGTATCGGGCAGCGCGAGTTGGCTGATCTTCGTGCCTGTGTCGATGGTGTAGGCTTCGAGATAGGTTGTCTCAGACTCAGCGCTTTGCATCGTGGCAATTACGGCGATTGTGCCATCAAAGGACAGTGAGGGGCCATAGGCCAATACTTCGCTTTCATAGGAGAAGAGCGCTTTTTTGCCATCAGGCGTCCAGATTTGCACACTGTAGCCGTTGCCCGTCACTGCCGTAAAGCCGATTCGTCCATTCGCCTCTTCGATGTGCGGCGAGGCATTCATCAGGGCTGTGAGCGCGATAGGCTGCGGATCGCCGCCGCCAAACGGCACGCGCACATACTGGAACACATCGGCATGAGTGGGATGTGGCATGAGATAGGTCACAAATTCGCCATCGGGCGAGAGAGTCGCGTTGAGTGTGTAGGCGACAGGCGATGTGAGAGGGCGTGTGTCGCCTGTGGTGACATCCCAGGCGAGAAGCTGCTGCTCACTTTTTTCCTCACGGCAGAGAATCCCACGCTGCGGATTGAGCGCCGCAATCTGCGACCAGATGTAGCGCGGCGCGTGCAGCCGTTGCACCCAATCCATATTGATGTCTGCCATAGAATCCTCATCTCTCGCGTTTGTTAAACCCCACCTCCCCATTCCATAGGGAGGAAGCTTCCCTCTCCACATTGTGGGGAGGGATTAAGGGAGGGGTGCAGCACATTGAACCACAGAGCACGCACAGAACACAGAGGAAAACCCGCCGTTTTCGCCCCGCGCCGCGTGCTGTATGCTACAGGCGATTACGGGAGCGCGTTTATGAGCGGCATTTATGGCATGGTCAGCACCGGAGCGAAACCGCCGGACGAAAAGCGTCTGGTGGCGATGCAATCCGCGTTCACGCATCGTGGGCCTGCCAGTCTTCACCTTCGCAAAGCGCACGTGGGCCTGGGCCAGATCATTGACGCCAGCGAATCAGGCCGCACCCTGCTCACCAACGAGACACAGACTCTGACACTGGCCTTTGACGGCAGCATCAGCAATTACCGCGACCTGCGCGAAGAACTGCTCGGCCTGGGCCACACCTTCGCCACCCGCGAGTCAGCCGAGACGATCCTGCATCTGTATGAAGAACACGGCGCGGATCTGCTGCCGTTTTTGCGCGGGCCGTTCGCCTTTGCCCTGTGGGATGTCGAGCAAAAACGGCTTCTGCTGGCCTGCGATCCAATGGGCCAGAAATCCCTCGCCTATTACACTGATACGGCGGGCGTCCTCTTTGCCAGCGCGATCAAGGGGCTGCTGACTCATCCCCGCGTCGGGGGTACATCAGTATTCATCGATCCGACGATTCTGGCGAACGCGCTCTCGACGGGCAGCCTGCCGATACCGCACACCGCTTTTCAGGGGGTCAATATCCTCACGGCAGGACATGGGCTACTGTGGGAGGTCGGCGCAAGCGCGATGCTGTTCTGCTATTGGCAGCCGCCCGCCCTCGCGCCTGCTGATCCGCACGCCTCGATTGTCGAATATGAGGATGGCATCCGTGAGCATCTGGCCGACAGCGTGCGCCTGCATGTGGCCGATGAAACCGTCGGGATGCTCCTGAGCGGCGGCATCAACAGCAGCCTCGTCGCCGCCATGATGCAGCAGCAGAACCGCGTACTGCACACCTATACCGGGCGCTTTGGCAAAAAAGATACGGCGGAGACGGCCCGTGCCGCTCAGGTCGCCAAACATCTGGGGGCAAAACATACCGTTTTGACTCTGGCCGCGCCCGATTTGAGTGAGGTACTGCCTGATCTGGTGCGGCATACGGGCCAGCCGTTCATCACACCGCTGATGCTGCTGGCCTGGGTCTTGAGCGAGGCGGTGCGGGGTCAGCAGCCGATTGTTCTGACAGGATTTGGCGGGGCGGCGCTGCTTGGCAATTCTCTGCCTGAAGTCGCAGCCCGCCGACGTTTTCGCCCGATCTGGCAGGCGGCGGCAACGTTTTTGCAGAAAACACGGCTGGCCCGCCATCGCAAGACGCAGCGCCAGATTGAAGCGCTGGCGCTGTTCAGTCCCGCCGAGGTGGAGGCGCTGGTTGGCACAGCCCCCACTCTCACACTGCCGCTGACGCCGCTCGCCCAGATCAGCGCGATTGTCTCAGCGCTGCCCTCAACGCACTTCGCGCTGCAACAGGTCAGCGCCGCGCATGGTATCGAGATGCGGTTTCCGTTCGCAGACGCGGGCGTCGTTGAAGCCGCCGCTGCCATTCCGCTCAATCTCAAGCAGAAACCGGGCAAGCCGCTGTATCTGCTGTATGAAGCCGCACACGGCCTTTTGCCTTCGGCGCTGCTGACCGCCCCTCTGCCACCGGAGCGCCTGCCGCTGGATGGGTGGCTTCGGCAGCAGCAGCGCTTCGTGCGTGACACCCTCTTGAGTGAGACAGCCCGCACGCGGAGCCTCGTGACCAGCGCCGCGATTCAGCCGCTGATTGAGGCGCACATGAGTGACCAGCACGACAACAGCGCGTCGCTTCTGGCGCTGCTCACGCTGGAGATGTGGTATCAGGTATTTTTGTGACCCAACCCCTCCCCGCTCCGCAAGGAGGGGCAACATCTCCCCTCTATACGAAGTGGGGAGGGGCCGGGGAGGGGTTGGGCGTGCCAACCCCAGGGCATACCTTCGGTGGCTACGCTTGGCACGCCATGCCCCTACAAGAACCATCGTGAACATATTAATTTCACAAAATTACGATTTGATGCAATCGCCCTAGTACAGCCTTGCGGAAGTCGATACGCAATTCAAATAGCGAACTTTAGCTAAAAGAAACTGAACGAAATGCTTGTGAATTTCCGCAAGGCTGTACTAGGGAGGGGTTGTATTCCATCGTGCCTGTTTATCCTATAATGGAGGCTGAGTACGTATCGTTTAAAGGGGAGAGAATGGCGCTTAAAAATCCGACGCGGGGAGTCACCATGACAGATTTGTCATTGACTCACGCGCCTCGCGTTCTCTACATCATTACAACACTTCACATCAGCGGGCCAAGCTTGCAGGTAATCCTTCTCGCCGCCACCATGCGTGATCTGGGCTATGACACACTGCTCATCACCGGGCAGACCACGGGCGATAACTTCAATAGTCTGGCCGCCCACTATGAGATTGAGCCTGTAGTTCTGCCGAGGCTGTGGCGGTCTTACAATCCGATTCGCCATGCCCGCGCCTTCTATGATCTCTATCGCGCCATTAAAATCGCTGCGCCCGATGTTGTCCACACCCACACCACCACTGCGGGCTTCCTGGGACGCTTGGCGGCATGGATGGCGGGCGTGCCTGTCATCGTGCATACGCTGCATGTTCATCCCTATCAAGGCAGATATCCGCGTCTGCGAAATTTCTTTTTCACCGTCACCGAACGTGTCGCCGCGCAGGTCTCGCACAACGTCATCACCCTGTCGGAGAAGCTGCGCCGCGAATTGACAGAAACCTACCGCGTCATCCCGCGCCCCTGGCTGACCGTCCTGCCCGTCGGCTACGATCTGGAAATCTTTGCCCGCACGCGGCGCTTTATGGGCCTCTTCCGCAAAGCCTTCAAAATCCCGAATGAAGCGCCGCTGGTCGGCATCGTCGGGCGCTTGATGCCTGTCAAAAATCATGCCCTGTTCTTAGAGGCCGCCGCCCGCGTCAAAAAAGATATGCCGGAGGCGCATTTCGTCATTGTGGGCGATGGGGAGCTGCGCCAGACGCTCGAGGCGCAGGCCAAACACCTGGGTTTGTCCGATTCCATCACCTTCACGGGTTGGGTGCAGGGCATGACAAAAGTCTACAGCGATCTGGATGTGCTCGTGATCAGCAGCCACAGCGAAGGCACGCCTGTGCCGATCATTGAAGCATTGGCGGCGGGCTGCCCTGTCGTGGCGACGAACGTCGGCGGTGTGTCTGATCTGCTGGCCTGGACAGGCTGCGAGATGGTGCGCCCGGAAGATGCCCCGGCGCTGGCTGATGCCATTCTCCGCACGCTGGAACGCCGCCACACACCGGAGCCAGCCCGCACGATGATGATGGATCGCTATCATATTCGGCGGCTCGCGCAGGATTTGGACGGCATGTATCGCGGATTGATCGCACGGCAGGCCCGCCGCGCCCGCGGGCGCGTGCAGAAATAACGTGCCCTCGATAACATTGTCACGATAGGATCACAACAGGTCACAGCGTTTGTATAGGGGCGCAGCGTGCTGCGCCTCTACAGGCGATGCCTCCCAATTTGAGCGTCAAAGATGCATTTTTGTAATATCTCGCCACAAGGATTATGAGAGATAATGAATGTCCTTGTAGGGACATGGCACGCCATGTGCGCAGTTTGGGCTACGCCATTCTGCACATCTGCCACCATTTTTAGGCAAAGAAAAACCCCGGAGCTGCCTGGCACCGGGGTCATGATGAGGGAGTTTAGAGCATTCGGTGTATATCGTGGGAGTAGAATCGCGTTCACACGCGGGAACTACGCACTCTCACAACGGGTCGGTCTTGCATGAATGCGTGTATGTCATCAACCCGTTTCTATTTGTAAGAATACCTCGACTCTCAGCGGAAGTATATCCATCATAAGGCGCAACTTTATACCCCCCAAATGACCTATTAACGTTTGACATGAGCATCCTATCGCCCTATGTTGGGTTGTATCAGGGGACAGAGAATCCTTTTCCAGGCGCGGTTTGGCTCTCACAGGTATACGAAGCCGCCGCGCTTGCTATAATGGGAGCATCTCATCATTTCCATCAGTTATCGAGAGCGGCAGTCAACGACCCCCGGTTGAAGCCGGGAGCATGAATAATGCTCAGGCTGACCAGACTCAGGCTTGAGGTCAGAGCCTCCGTTAGGGGCGAATACAGAGGCACTTCGGGATGACCTTCCAGTTCCGAACTCTGCGGTGACGCGTTAAACAGCGTGAGGGTCTAAGGCCGTGCGCGTCACACAAAACC
>DAOTUR010000409.1:0-12640 GCA_034436915.1 Anaerolineae bacterium | reverse complement strand
GTTGGCTCCCAAGCCGCCTGTTTAATCGTTCACCGCAGAGTTCGGAACTGGTGAGGCATCCCGAAGTGCCTATCTATTCGTCTCTAACGGAGCCTTCTCAGGCCAAGTCTGGTAAGCATTGGGGCTAAAAGCCCCTCCCTTTAGGGATGGGGATGCTTACTGTGCTGTCTCCTCCCTATAAAATCGCTGGTCATGAAGAATCCGCATGACTCATGTGTCGTTTTCTGTCTCAGCAGAGATCGCAGCGCTGTTTAACGCTCTTGATTGTTCTGCTGCTGCTCACGACGATGCTTGAGCGCTTCTTCAACGCGCTGATTGTGAAGGGCGCGGCGTTCCTGCTCGGCGGCGTAGGCTTTGTGCTGATCGAACGTCCAAGACGACTGATTATGGTTGAACATGTCAGGTGGCTCCTTGCTATAAGAATGGGTTGACTCAATGAAAGGTCGATAGGCTAAAGATCGATGACGATGCCGCTTTTTGTGTCTTTGTCGCTCGGCTCGTCGGACGGATTGTTCGGTGTTGGCGGTGTATTGATGGTCATGGTGAGTCCTCCCACTGCACTATACGCAGCACATTCTTAGAAGGTTCAAAATCAGTCGGACGAGTTTTTGGAAGAAAAATCGAGAGCGGTCATAAAGCGATGAGATCACTATAACATAGAACGAATGTTTTAGTCAATATATTAATCGTCTCATGCAGCGATATGTCAGATTTTTCTTTTCGTCCAATTATGCATTTTCTCGCATAATTGCATTTATCATAAAACGAATTTTTTATCTGTCAATAGAGTCTGCTTTACGAATCACGATAAAGCCTCTCGTGACCCATTATAAGCCAGAATGATCTTGTATGGCGAGATAGAAAGATGAGAGATTGGATCATGCAAGAGGAGGATGGGAGGTCACTCTACAGAATAACGTGATACCGTCCAGGCTATTTTAATTTGAGGGATGGTTGGTGTAGGGGCACGATGCATCGTGCCCCTACAAAAATGCTGTGACCCGTTGCGAACCTATTGTAGGTGTAAAAGTAATCATTCACCTATCCATGCGACAACGGCCCTTGTAGGGGCAGGATGCATCCTGCCCACGTTGAATCCCCTACAAATCATCAGGGCGCGAGCGAAGCCACCGAAGGTTTAGATCGCGCCCCTACAAGGGCCGTTGTCGCATGGATAGGTGAATGATTTGTAAAAATCTAAACCACGCGATTGTATACACCATAGAGACGAGGCCCCCTCGTCCGCCCAAAATAGAATTGAGGTCTTACGCATCCACCGCGTAGGTTTGAGCGCAGGCTTCTTCGCTCATCTCCACCAGCGCATCTTCATACTCATGCAGCATCTGTTCCATCGTCTGGAAACGCTCGGCGGGGACTTTGGCCGTCCCTTTGAGCAGCCACTTGGTCAGCGGCTCCGGGAAAGCCGGGCTGATGGTGGTGGGGTGCGGGATTGGGCGCGTGACGTGAGCAATGGCGACAGCATGGGCCTGGGGATCATTGAAAGGCAGCCGCCCCACCAGCACTTCATAGCTCAAAATGCTGAAGCTGTAGATATCCGATACGGAGGTCGGCTTTTCACCCATGATTGATTCGGGCGACATGTAATAGGGCGTGCCGATGGCAGCTCCGGCCTCTGTCAGCGTGTGATCCTGGCCTTCACGTTTGCTCAGGCCAAAATCGCCCACGAAGACATACGTATGTCCGTCGGGCTGCTTTTCAAGGAAGATATTATCGGTCTTGAGATCACGGTGGACGACATTTTGCGTATGTCCATAGCCGAGCGCATCCGTCGCCTGATCGAGGACTTCGAGATAATCCAGCGGCGAGAGTTTGCGGCGCTTCATGCGGGTGGCAAGGGTCATGCCGGTGACAAGGCGCATGGTGTAGTAGAGCTGGTTGCCGTTGTAGATGCCATGATCATAAATGGGGATGATATGGTCATGTTTGAGGGCCTGGGTAATGCGAATTTCGCGGACAAAGCGCTGCTGAAAGGTGATATCCTCAGCAAACTCACGCCGCAGAAATTTCACAGCAACAGCGGTCTCATCGCTCAAGCGAAAACCCTGGTAGACCTCGCCCATTCCCCCCACGCCCAACAGCGGGCCAATACGATAACCGTTGACAATCTGTCCGGTGTAGGAAGCTTGCATGGTGATCTGCCTGATGGTGTGTATGTCTCACCTCAATGATAACGCAATCTGTGGTCATCACAATATGATGCCTATAAAAAATGTATTCTTAGTCCTGCATCAAGTAATCGTATTGTAAATTTTTTGTATGGTTTGACTTGCACAAAATGACATGTGGTGGGTATATTCGATGAGAAATAGTTTATGTTTCATTGGAGGCTGGTTTTGACGAACGCTTTCTCACCCAATCAAAATGTGCAAAAAGCGGATGAAATTGCCGCCTTTCTTGCGAATGTGCCTTTGTTCAGCACGCTGCCGATGCGCCACCTCAAAAAATTCGCCCTGCGCTTTCACGAGGCGTCGTATGAACCCGATGAATTGATCGTTGAACAGGGCAAGCCGGGAATGGGCCTGCATATTATCTTCACTGGCAGTGTCAAAGTCATGCGGAAGCACGAAGATGGCACAGAAATCATGGTCGACACCCTGGTTCCCAGACATTTCTTCGGCGAACTGTCGCTGCTGGACAACGAAGAGCGCAGTGCCAGCGTCATCGCCCTGGAAAAGACGGTGTGCCTGGGACTGCGTAAATACGATTTCCTGGATGAACTGCGCGAAGAACCGGAGATTGCGATTGAAATGCTGCGCGAACTGGCCCGCCGTTTCCGCCGCCTCATGCAGACGTTGTAATTGATCAATCAGGCTGTTGGGAAGCTGATTGTGTAGAGACCCGATAGGTTGCATAGTTTTTGTAGGAACGTAGCGTGGTGGTCGGTGTGCATAATCGCGTGGTTTTGCGGACGCCATTTTAATTTAAGGTGGGATTGGCATAGGGTCGCCCACAAAAACGCTGTGACACGTTGCAAACCCGTTGAGTGAGGCGAAAATCGATAAACGCGATTATGCACACCGACCAGCGCTCAAACACGCCAGATATCCACCTCAAGGGCGACCCATAGGTCGCCCTTACAAAAATCTGTGTCTGGGCCATGCTGTGCCGCATCCCAAAACGATATTTTGCCTAGTTGCTCCATCCACTTGGATAGACCGGAGTACCATCTTCGGTGAGTTGGTAGGTGGCACGAGTGGCGGTGTCGTAGATATAGATGTTATAGATGCCCGTTTGCCGATCAGACGCAAAAGCGACCTGATTCCCGTCTGGACTGAAAACGGGCATGATATCGTTCCCGTCCAGCGTCATGATCGGCAGCGGCGTACCGGGCGCAGTCCCCACCGTCGCAATATACAGATCACGATTGTTCGGGGCACTGCTGCTGGCAGCATCATAGACCACCCGCGTCCCATCCGCGCTGAAGCTTGGCGAGCTTTCAATCAGGGCATTGCCATCCGTCGTCAGCGGGCGCACCGGAATGGGAGCGGGCGCAACCGTTGGCAGTGACGGTGTTGCGCCTGCGACAGGTGGCTGGGCGGCATTGCCTGCGGCGGGCAAATTTGCCAGATCAAAGACGACCAGATCGGTACTGCCCCCATCCTGACGGACTGCTACCGCCTTCATGCCATCCGCTGAGAGCGTGATCGCCGTATAAGCCGCCGCATCCTGGCTCAGTTTATAGAACTTGGACGCATTCGGGTTTGAAAGATCACCGACATAGGCTCCATCGACCTTTGTATTGTAGTCGGTGGCAATAAAGGCGATCCGCTTGGCATCGGCGCTCAGGCTGGGATCATGCAAATTGATCACCAGATAAGAACTGCTGACCAGCGCGTCCACTGTGCCGCCCGGCGTGACCGCCTCAAGTGAACTCATATACAGGCGTGAGCTATCGGGACGCCACTGCTCATAGACCGTCACGCTCTTATCCTGGCTCATGAGCAGGTTACGCACCAGGTCACTGCCGCCAAGCTTCTGAAAGGTTCCTGGTTGGCTGAGATTATAGATGAGTGGTGTCAGGTAATCTTTTGAGCGAATATCTTCCCCGCCCCATGCCTGGATCGATCCAGGGAGAGGCGGAGGCAGCGCCTCAACCCGATAAGAGACTGTCGTCGGGGTGAGAGTCGGGGGGATTTCCGTCGGAAGCTCAAACGAGCGTTTGACAGTAGCCGTCGGAAGCGGCGTCGCCAGCGCCAACTGCGTGGTGGTGGCAGCGGCGGCCACCTCTGCGGCCACAATCACGGCCTGTGTTGCTGTCTCATTCACCGAGACGACAGCCTGGGTTTGCGTGGCGAACTGTTGGGCGAGCTGCGCCACCTGCGCCGCTTTGCTGTTGTTGAAGGCCGACGTAATTATCAAGGTGGCCCCACACACCACCAACGTATAGACCGCCAGGCCAATCCCCACCGTCCGCGCCTGCCTGCGCGAAATGCCGGGCACAACCTCATCATGATCGCCCGCACCTGCTTTGGGCTTTTCAACCGACTCAAGCTGTGTACGGGCGTAACTGTTCTCAGGATCAAGCTGCAAGACCGTCGTCAGCGCCATCCGCTGTTCATCCCGATCCGTCAAGACTTTTGACAGTTCGACCCAGGCCGCAACGCTGTCCGGGTCTTCTTCCACCACCTGTTTCAGGAGATCCGCCGCCCGGCTTGTATCGCCCTTAGACAGAGCTTGCTTGGCCTCCTCCAACAACTGTTGTGCTTTGTCACTCATCGATTTGTGTCCTCTTTAGCACGCCGTTTTTAGATCAGTCTTTAAGACGGCACTCCCTTATGAAGCGCCGTGAGATGTTGTGTTAAGGCAGGCGGAACGCCACATTCGGTTGAAAGGCGATACTCTGCACATCGCGCTCCGTCTTAAGCAGACGTGTCACCTCACGCGAGGCCACATCAATCGCGTACACCTGGAAACGATCATCCTGCCGATTCGAGATAAAGGTCACACGACGACCATCCGGTGTCCAGACGGGTACATTCTCTTCTGATTGGGCCGCCAAATTCAGCGCGATGAGGCGCGATCCATCCGACGTAATCATATACAGATCGCCATCGCCTTCCTGATCGTTAATGAAGGCAATGCGCGTGCCATCCGGCGACCACGAGGGCGTATAGCTGGCCCCAATGAGATCGGCAAGGCGAATGACCGTGTTGCCGTTGTCATTGTTAGCATTGGGGTCGGGCGTGGGCGCATTCTGGACGAACGTCAGCAGATACAGATCGGGCAGACCGGGCGATTGACGCTCTGAGATGAACACGAGGCGCGTGCCATCGGGCGAAAACTCCGCATCACGATCCGACACCGCATTATGCGTGATTTGCGTGGTGACTTTGGAGGCGATATCAATCAGCCAGAGTTCATCATCCCCGTCATAATCCGAGGTAAACACGATCTGGCGGCCATCCGGCGAGAAACGAGGCCGATGCGCTCCATGCGTCCGCAGCGTGCTGATCTGCTGCGCTGCACCCGCATCGGTGAGGGTGGCATAGAAGATTTCGCCCACTGTGGACGCCGCAACCTCCCCTTGCGCGGGATAGGTCACATCACGGATGAACGCCATATGCTGTCCATCGCGGCTGAACGAGACCTCCCGCGCATCATCCGACAGCTTTACCTCGCTTGCGCCATCTCCACTGTACTGATAGAGGGCGGTTTTGCCATCCGCGCCCGTCTGGGCGGCCAGCATCAGGAAGGCGCTGTAGGGATAGGGGGTGGCGGAGGGAATCGGCGTCGCTGTGGAAGTCGGTGTAAAGGTCGGTGTAAAGGTGGCAGGCAGATTACCCGCCGAGCGTGTGACCAGAATGCCGTTGAAAGTGGCCGTCGGGCGCGGCGTAAGCGTGTAATAGATCGTTGACGTGGGAACGAAGGCGCTGAATGTCGGCTCAGGCGCAGGCCGCTGGAGCAGGGGCGGTACAAGAAGCGCCGCAATAATCACGATGCCCACCACCGCCGCAATTCGCACATACGGGCTGCTGAGATCGAAACCACCGCCGGCATCTCCGCGACCCTGCCGCGCTTCGACAGCCGTTGCAGCAGCGCGGGTGAGATCATTGACGTTGCGAGTGGCCTCTGCACCCACGCCCACTAGGGCATTCAGGGCTTCGCGGGCGCGATTGTTATTGGGATTGATTTGCAGCACTTTTTCCAGGCAAAAGCGCCGCTCACGCACGGTTCCAACGGTGCTTGCCAGCCAGATCCAGGCCAGTTCATTGCTGTCATCCTGGGCGATGACGGTCTCAAGGAGACGCCGCGCTGTGGCATTGTTGCCCTGCTTTGCGGCCTCAATCCCCTGTTTCAGGAGTCGTTCAAGATTGTTCTCAGACATGGGCAGTATCGTTCATTATACGTGGGCGCTATGCTCAAACTTTACCACAGATGAAGCGTTTGTGCCTTGATGCATCAGGATAGCAACAATGTCTCTACAGGTTCATATCTCACAGGCATCTGTTTTAAGATATGATCGTCCGGTTCACAAGAGTAGGGACGAGGCCCGCCTCGTCCGACATTGTGGACACAGCAGGCCGTGTCCCTACTCTTATCATCCTGGTGCGATGTGAAGTGTATTTTGTGAAAAGATGCAATCGCTTTTATAGACGGGGATCAAGAAGCCCCTTATAACAAGGATCATAGACCATGACCGACATTCCTGAGCCGCGTGATGTGGGCGATATCCTGCGCCAGCACTTTCAATCCGGTGATTTCCAGAATGCGTTTGAAGCCGTTTACGCCAATGCCCAGAACGGCGGCCTGATCCCCTGGGACAATCGCGGGCCGAATCCCCTGCTAGTGGAATGGATACAGCGCGAGAAACGAGTTGGAGACAAAGCCCCGGCCCTCGTCATTGGCTGCGGCCTGGGCGATGATGCCGAATATCTCGCAGCGCGGGGCTATGCTGTGACGGCCTTCGATGTGTCAGAGACAGCCATTCAGATGTGCTGTGAGCGCTTCCCCGACTCGCAGGTGCAGTATAGGGTGGCAGATTTGTTTGCTCTGCCCGCTGAGTGGGCGAATCACTTTGCGTTTGTGTTTGAGGCCCGCACGATTCAGGCGCTGCCCTGGCAGATGAGCGAAGACGCCATGAGCGCCATCGCCCGCTGCCTGCGTCCCGATGGCGATTTGCTCGTGCTGTGCTTTCGCCGCGCCCCACAGGAGGATCGCAAAGGCATCCCCTGGCCGCTTTCCACAGACGAACTCAACTTTTTTAAGACGCTTGGACTTCAAGAGATGTCATTTGAGGAGGCGCTGCTGAACCGCCCGATGTTCCGCGTGCTGTATCACCGGGCGAGGTGAGATGACATATTCGGTTCTTTTCATTTTGATAGGTCTTCGCTACCATTAAAACAGATTCAAATGACAAAACGGTTTTAAGGGAAAGACACAATGGGCGAAAAATATAAGGCCTTAGCACAGCGGCTGGCAACAGTCCACAACTTGAATATGGCCCAATCGGTGCTCAACTGGGATCGGGAGACCGCCATGCCACCGCTGGGCGATGGCGCACGCGCTCGCCAACTGGCGACCCTCGCCCGCTTGAGCCATGAGATGTTCACCGCGCAGGAAACGGCCCGCCTGATCGAAGACGCCCGCAGCGAAATCGAGGGCATGGACTACGGCGCGGACGAAGCCAGCCTCGTGCGCGTCGCCCAGCGCGATTATGACCTGCTCACCCGTCTGCCCAGTGAATTTGTGGCGGAACTCACCCGCGTCACCGCCCTCGCACACAATGTCTGGGCCGAAGCCCGCAAGACCAGCCGTTTTGCCACCTTTGAGCCGATGCTCCAGCAGATCATGGATTTGATGGTCGAAGGTGCAAGCTGCCTGGGCTACAAGGATCATCCGTATGATGCGCTGCTCGGCCAATATGACAGCGGCATGACGACGAGCCTGGTGCGCGATATTTTCGCCGCCCATCAGCCCGCGCTGGTCGATCTGATTGCGGCAGTGCGGGCCGCGCCCCAGGTTGATGACAGCTTTTTGTATCAGGATTTTGATATCGACAAGCAGCGGCAGTTCGGCCTCAAGATGACGGAAGCGTTTGGCTACGATTACCAGCGCGGCATCCAGGCGATTTCGGTGCATCCCTTCTGCCAGAGCTTCTCCTCCAATGATGTGCGAATCACCACACGCTTTGATCCCCAGTTCGTCGGTTCGGCGCTGTTTGGCTTCTTCCATGAGACGGGCCACGCCATGTATGAGCAGGGCGTCGCACAAAATCTGGACGACAATATTCTGGCGGGCGGCACGTCCCTGAGCGTGCATGAGTCGCAGTCGCGCCTGTGGGAGAACATCGTCGGGCGCAGCAAGGGCTTCTGGTCGTGGGCGCTGCCGCAGTTGCAGGAGGTCTTCCCACAGTTGAAGGGCGTCGGCCTGGATCAGTTTCATCGCGGCATCAACACCGTCCGCAACTCGTTCATTCGCGTTGAGGCGGATGAAGCGACCTACAATCTGCACGTCATTCTGCGCTTTGAAATTGAGCAGGATCTGGTATCAGGCAAGCTGCCTGTGTCGCAGGTGCGCGATGCTTGGAACAGCCGCTTTGAGCAGTTCTTCGGCATGACGCCGCCCGATGACGCGCAGGGTGTACTGCAAGATGTGCATTGGTCAGCGGGACTCGTCGGCTATTTCCCGACCTATGCCCTGGGCAATCTGCTGTCGGTGCAGTATTACAATCAGGCGCTCAAGGCCCATCCGAGCATCCCTGACGAGATCGCCAATGGCAAGTTTGACACGCTGCTGCGCTGGCTGAACACGAATATTCATCAGTATGGGCGCAAGTATACGACGGAAGAACTGACGCAGCGCGTGACGGGCGACACCATCCAATCCGATCCCTATATGGCCTATCTGACCGACAAATACACTGAGGTGTATGGGCTGTAGAGCCTCTGCGCCAAATATACGTCAAGCACACAAAATCGCGTTTTTCGCCTATATTTATGTAGGGGCGACGCATGGGTCGCCCAAAAATCGCATAAGATGTATTGTGGGCGAGACGTGTGTTATAGACATTTCGATTAAGGGTTGACGATTGGTTTTGCGGTGGGCGACCCATGCGTCGCCCCTACGGTTCTCTGGTGTGTGCCGGATACAGCAGCGTTCCTATCCATTCGTGTCTTCCTGGGATGATAGAGAGGCTCAGCCAATGCCTGATGACAGAACCAACATCCTCATTCTCATCGCCACACTTGCGAGGACACTCTTTTTTGCGGGCCTCGCAGCGCTGGGCCTAGCAAGCGGCAGTCTGCCCATGAGCATTGTGTTCGGCGGCCTCACACTGGTACCCCTATGGTCGCTGCGCAGCGATCTGAAGCACGGCGTGCGGCCTCCCAACCGATGGGAATGGTTCAAAGCCTGGATGAGGGTGCGTCCCGTCCTCATCGGCGTGGTCGGCGTGGCGGCCTTCATGGGCCTCCTCACCTACGGCGTGGAGATCCCGGTCAGCACTCGTCAGGCCGCCGCGCCAATCTTGGCCGGGCTGACGCTGGTGTGGGCGGGTCTCATCTTCTATACCATCAGTCGCGCCCGTGGACGGCGCGAAACCGATGAGGCGTATCGCAAACGAATGCGCTATCTCGATCTGGACTGATGCTCGAATCGGCCTATTGATCGACAGGCTTGGGCGCTTGCACCGGACGGGTGCAGGCAAAGCGCGGATACTCACGGCCCACATACACGCGATAATCATACTCACGCACCGGGTCGGGCTGCACAATGAGATCGCTGTCCTGAACGCTCAACACATCGACAATGCGGCCCACAGGATTGCTCTTGTCCAAGCCGGTATAATCGATGACCTTGTTCATGGAACGGCGTTCGGTGTCTTCCTGCACGATCACGGTATGAAAGCCCTCCAGTTCAAGGCGATCTGCCGCGACATGATCCAGGCCGCGTATGCCGCTGGCATTGATGACCGCGACGGTAGGCCGCACACCGTTGACCTGACTCGTCGTCGGCGGCGTGACCACATCCTGCATCAGGCGGGCGATGGCCTTCGGTTGCAATTCGAGGATGAAGCGGCCTTCATTCTGGCTGTAGCCATTCGTCACCTCTTCAT
Organism: Anaerolineae bacterium; assembly: GCA_034436915.1. Taxonomy (GTDB): domain Bacteria; phylum Chloroflexota; class Anaerolineae; order Aggregatilineales; family Phototrophicaceae; genus JALHOR01. The sequence goes on along the minus strand of DAOTUR010000409.1, from coordinate 2,565 downwards.
TGAGATGCATGGTGTAATACTGCACATCGCCCGTATCGGTGTTGACGGCCACAGGCAGCAGATTGAGCGCATCCGGCAGCATGATATCGGTCTCGACCATCGCCGTGACCTGCTGCCATAGGGCCGGAAAATTTTCCAGCAGGCCGTTGGTGCGAATTTTGCGATACAGCGCCCGCAGCACATCCTGCTGGCGGCGTCCACGATCCAGATCGCTGCTGGTGCGGCGGCTGCGGACATACCACAGCGCCAGATCGCCGCGCAGCGTGTGCTCTCCGACGGACAGCGTGTACATCTCCCAACTATCAGGGTCGCTGCGATCCGTCGCCGCGTCCTTGAGCTTCCAATCCTGAATCGTGCAGTCTACTGAGACATCGACGCCGCCGACGGAATTGATGAGCTCGCCGAACGTATCAAAGTTCACTTTGGCATAAAAATCGATCTGGAGACCCAGATTATAGAGCACGGTGTCCTTCAGGAGCTGGACGCCGCTGCCCTTCTCTTTGCGTTCGGCAAAAAAGTAGGTCTGATTGATCTTGACCATACCGAAGCCGGGGGCATACACCCACAAATCACGCGGCAGCGACACGACGGAGACATTCTGCGTGGTGCGATTGATGGAAATGATGAGCAGCGAATCGGTCAGGCCGGGATTGCTACTAAATTTATTCGTCGTCGCCCCCATCAGCAGGATATTGCTGATGTCATAGCCGCCCTCATCAATCGGCGTGACAGCGGGCGGAGCATCGCTGACGGCGACAGGATCAATCGGGACTTCTTCGGTGGGAATGATTTCAAGAGGAACCAGCATATCTGGTGTGGCCTGGGCGGTGGGCTCAGTAGTAGACACCGCATCCTGGGCCGCCACTGCCAGAGGAATACACACAAGCAAAAAACACACGAAACGGGCGAAGCGGTGCATGGATCGCATCCTTACATCAGGTGGATGCTGTCGATCATGCCAGAGGCCGCGCCTCTCGACAAGGGGCGTCGGCACAAGACAGCCGCGTCAGGCAGGAAACAGCGCATCTCCCCTTCCGATTGAAAAGCTGTAAAGAGGATGTGTCATCGTGTGACAGCACCAACTCTCGTGCTTATTTGCAAACAACTGTTATGAAATTTGGGATAAGTTGGGATATATGTTAGCGGTATAGCGAGGATCAATCAACGTTTTGCAATTGTTCGAGATTCGTATTGATTTTCTAAAAACTATTCATTCTTGACGAAACTGATGTTATAGTAAGGTCGTGGGAAAATCCTTCAGGCGACTGATATGCAAACAAAATACTGGTTCTGGACTGTTCGTTCTTTCATCCTTGTGCTGCTGTGTGCAGTCGGGATCGGCTTCTTGCACGCCTCTGATGCTTCAACAGACGGTGAGAGTGTGAGCATTGCGGCAAAACCTGATGCGGAACGAACGTATCTGTATTACTTCGAGTCGGGCGAATCCCTGCTTGATAGAAACACGCCAGACGCCCTGTATGCGTTCGGGACGCTCCCCAAGGAAGACGTCACGATTGTTGTGTATGGCCTGGATGATCTGATTGATCCCTCCTTCACCCTGTATGATCTTGATGGCAGCGTCATTGCGGAGGCCCTCCCCACAAACAATCCGCATGTCGCGATCTATCAATTTACAGCGACTGAAAACCGCCGCTACGATTTGACGGTGACAAAACGCAATACCGATCCTGCCATCAAAGGTCTTGTCCGCGTCATGCTCTTCAAGGGCGCACCGATCTCGGAAGATCGCACCCTGCTTGACAATGTGAATCCCCTGCTGCCGGGCCGTTCATTTATGGTGGGAGGCAAACCCAAGACTGACACACAGCCCGGCTTGCAGATGCAGGTCGAGGCGCTGCCCGTCGCACGCTTTAACGATCAACGCCCTGAAATTTTCGCGTCTCGTGGGTCAGATGATTTCATGCCCACCCTGCCGGAACGTATTGATGCCCAAAGCTTCTTTGAGTGGTTTAACGTCGAGACGCCTGATATTCAATTTTATACCGTCACCATCCGCGCCACCCCGGAGACAATGGATGGTATGGCGACGTTGAAGTTCCGCCAGCTCAATACCAACTCCTTCTTCTATTATGATTACTACCTCATCATCGGCGCAGGCAGCGATCCCGTCTCTGTCACACGCGGGGACGACTGCCAGAGCCAGCCCAACCGTATCGAGTGCATCAAAAACAGCGGCAGCGAATCGGGCCGTACCGCCCCTGCCCCACGCCTTGAGGCTGTTGAGACTACCTTTGTCGAGGCCGTCCCGGTGGCCCCTGTTGTCATCGATACCCTCCCGCCTGCGCCGCCTATCACCATAGGCATTTGCGATGGGTTGGGCAACAATACTAATGGTCCTATAAATGGAACAAATTTCGACGATCCTAGCCTCGGCGGAACCACCTGTAACGATGTAATGAACGGGTTTGATGGCGTCGATAACATCGCGGGCGGCCCTGGCAATGACACTCTCAACGGCGGTGATGGTGGTGATATTCTGCGTGGCGATGACGGCCAGGATACGATCAATGGTGGCGCGGGCGATGACAGAATCGATGGTGGTGC
>DAOTUR010000408.1:0-5557 GCA_034436915.1 Anaerolineae bacterium | reverse complement strand
TAATCGTTCACCGCAGAGTTCGGAACTGGTGAGGCATTCCGAAGTGCCTATGTATTCGCCTCTAACGGAGCCTTTTCAGGCCAAGTCTGGTAAGCACTGAGGCTAAAAGCCCCTCCCTTCAGGGATGGGGATGCTTACCAGGGGTTCCTCTCAAACACGTTTGACACACCGTTGCGCGTGCGTAGTGTACGAGACGACTCCAGGGGATGCAATGGAGGCTTCAGCGCGGCGCTTAGACGGATTTGACTTTCTCGTCCAGCAGATAGGTTCGCAGCTTGTGTACCTGCTCAACCGTCTCGACGAAGTAGAGCGATCCGGCACTGCGCGGCGCGGCCCGCTGCATGGCCTGCATAATCACGCGAGACGCCGCTGGCATATTGACGAGGAAGACGAAGCGCTGGTTAGGCGGCACGCGCTTTTCGGAAAAGATGGCGCTGTAAAGCATCGACAAATCATTCATCACATGACGCCTGCCCTGCCATTCAATCATGATATCCGCCGCATGGGGAACGGAGATCAGCATCCGGCGCGAGTTGCACACCATCGCCTCAAAATCCTGACGACTGATCTCATCGATATACACCTGATGCACAAGCGTCTGATCTTCAGCCCATGAAATGCTGTATGGCATAACAACCACAGTCCTTCGTTCGTTTCCCTTAAAAGTTAATATAACATAATCTTCCTGCAAATGATGGGTGGGATTGTGGGACTTTCCTCTCATCTCAGCGTTGATATGACGTGGCGCAGCGCGGCATCAGTGCGCGTGACCAGCGTTGAAAAGGCGAACTGTGCCAGTTGATCGTGCGTGTGGGCCGCCAGCCGCTCGCGCTGGCCGGGGGCGAAGGCCGCCCGCAGCGTATCCACCAGCGCCTCATGCTGGCGATACGGCACGATATAGCCATTTACATCCGCCTGCACAATCTCCGGGCTGCCGCCCTTATCGCTGACGATGACAGGCGTCCCCGCCCGCAGACTTTCCAATACGGTGTGCGGCAGGCCCTCATAGCCGGAATAGAGCGCAAAATAATCGGCGGCGTGCATCATCTGGTAGAGCGTGGCACGCGGCACACGGCCTAAAAATGTCACCCGCTCTCGCAGCGGCGCAGCCAGCGCCTGCAAGCGCGGCAGATCATCGCCCTCGCCTGCCACCACCAGCCGCACATCCGGCACGTCGTACAGCGCGGCCATGAGCAGATCGACGCCTTTCCAGGGCGTGAGACGGGCGGCGGTCAGCAGAATCGGTGTGTGCAACCAGCCCCACTGTGCCCGCAGTTCGTCGCGGGTGAGCGTGGTCGTGATAGACTCATCAGTCGGCAGCGCGTTATAAATCACCTGAATCTTGTCGTCAGGCACGCCCCAGCCCATCACCATGCGCTTGAGATATTGAGCCGGCACGATGACGCCATCAAACGCCTGCACCTGCCGCGCCCGTGATCGCTTTTGTGCCTCGACAATCTGTCCATAGTGCTGCTGCTGGAAGGTATCGACATCGGTATCGGGCGCAATCCAGCCTTTGCGGATGCAGCGCTCCCACGCCTGATCGCCCACAATCTTGATGACACGCGGCACACGGCGGCCATACAGCGGCAGATCAATCGTGTGGGCATAGACGAGATCGGCGCTTTGCAGCTCACGGGCGGCGGCCAGCGCATACTGGGCCATGCGAATCGGGTAGGCGCGGCGCGGGATATACTGGACGTGATAGGGATACAGGGTCGGGTCGCCCGCGCCAAACGTGAGCAGACGAACGTTCCAGCCCTTCTCATGCTGCAACACGGGCAGCAGTTCATGCAGATAGGTGGCCGGGCCGCCCGGCTCCGGGTGAAAAATGCCGCTGGCGACAAAGAGGTGAGGGGCTGTCATCGTGTACCTTTGCGTCCTTTGTGCCTTTGCGGTTCAAAATTTGCTCTTACAATGGGCTAATTTGATCAGATGGATCGTGCTCATGAAATTGATGTATCTGGCCTGTGTACGCCTGCCGAGTGCCAAAGCACACGGCCTCCAGATTGTACAGAATTGTGAGGCATTTGCAGCGGCGGGCCACACGGTGGAGCTGTGGTCGGCGCGGCGTTTTGCGCCCCCTGGTTGGACACAGGGCGATGATATTTATGCCTATTATGGCGTGCAGTCGCTGTTTCAGCACACGCGCCTGCCCATGATCGATCTGATGCCGCTGGCGCGAGGCAATCCGCGTTTTGAACGTGTGCCGTTCTATATCGGCCTGTGGACATATATTTTTTTTGCGATTCTCAAGGCGTGGGGGCGCGAGGGCGTCTTTTATTCACGCGATGAGTGGGTGTTGCTGGCGCTGAGTTTGTTCAAGCCGCGTGCAGTGCTCGTGTATGAGGCGCATCTCTTTCGCACCTCGCGTATGGGCCGCTGGCTGCAAAGGCAGGTGGTGCGGCGCTGCGGCAAAATCATCGCCATTACGCCGCCGCTGCGCGATGATCTGATCGCCCAGTGCGGCGCACAGCCTGATACGGTGCTGGTCGCGCATGATGGCATTCGCGCCGAACGATTCGCCCATCTGCCGAGCAAAGATGAGGCCCGTCAGTCGCTTGGCTGGCCGCAAGCGGCATTCATCGTGGGCTTTGTCGGGCGCTTGCACATGCTCAATGTCGATAAGGGCGTCGGGACGCTGATTCAAGCGCTGGCTCCCCTTGACAATGTATGGTTTGCGCTGGCGGGCGGGCCGGATGAGATGGCGGCTGCCCTGCGTGAGCAGTGGATCGCGCTGGGTCAGCCTGCCGAAGGCTTTTTGTATGCGGGCCATCTGCCGCCTGCCGCAGTGCCGCACATGCTGGCGGCCTGCGATGTGTGCGCCATGCCGCATCCGGCCACGCAGCAGTTTGCCTCCTATACCTCCCCTCTCAAATTATTTGAGTATATGGCGGCGGGTCGGGCCATCGTTGCATCGGATCTGCCGGGTTGGGCGGACGTGGTGCAGGATGAGGTCAATGCGCTGCTTGTGCCTGCCAGCGATATCGCGGCTTTGAGTGCTGCCATTCGCCGCTTGCAGTCTGACCCTGGGCTGCGCCAACGCCTGGGAGACTCCGCCCGCGAGCAGGCTATGACGCGCTACACCTGGGATGCACGCGCAAAAACAATTTTGCAACATATAGAAAGCAAAAGATAAACCGCAAAGACACGAAGAGCGCAAAGAAAAATTTAGTTTTTGTTGGGCGCTCTTTGTGTTCGATAATCTTTAAACCAGCATTTAAAACATCTTTTAATCTCCTTTGCGCTCTTCGTGTCTTTGCGGTTAAAGATCTTTTCAAAAGTCATCGGAACTTTTTGCCCCTGATTTGCATCTTCGTTTATAGACCTGTACAGGATCGGTCTGTATCACACATGGGGGTTGCATGGGGCAGCCAGCCTATTCCGATGAAGCCCTCCTCGCCGCCATTCAGCGCGGCGAACGCGAGGCCATCATCGCCGCTTATGAGCGTCATTTTACGTCGCTATATCGCTATGCCCTGTTCAAGACGGGCGATGCGTCAGCGGCAGAAGATGTGGTGAGCGATGTCTTCGTCACGCTGATTCGCAGCGTCGGCACGCGCCGCGCCCCACAGCGCCATTTACGCGGCTGGTTGTTTCAGGTGGTTCGCAGTCGATTGGCTGTGCCACACCCGCCGCCCGCTGTCCCGCTTGGAGATGTGGAGGATTGGATGCCTGCTTCCCCGGAGAGTAACCCTGAAATCGCCTTTTCACAGGCGTTCGATGTGCAGCGCGTGCGCCGTGCGCTGCATATGCTCACAACTGATCATCAGGAGGTGCTGCACTTGCGCTTCGGCCAACGCCTGAGCCTGCAAGAAACGGCGGGCCTGATGGGAAAGAGCGTGAGCGCCATTAAATCGCTGCAATTCCGTGCGGTGGAAACGCTGCGCGGCATTCTGAGCGATCCCACACCGGAGACAACTCATGGCTGACTCGCAATTGATTGACATTTTTGATCTGTGCGTCGAGCGGTTGGCGGCGGGCGAGACCGTCGAGGACTGCCTGCGCGATTATCCCGACCATGCCGACGAGCTGCGCGGCCTGCTGGAAACCGGCTTCCTCGTGTTCCAGGCGCAGGCCGAGACGACGGATATTCAGCAGGCGCAGGCGCACACCCGCACGCGCATCGAAGACGCTTTGCAAACCAATTTTGTACCGCATAAAGGACAAAAGAGCATGTCTGATCCCGAAGCAACACCCGATAAACAGAAAAACTCGTCCCGCCCCCTGCGTCGAACCATCTTCTGGATGGGAAGTGCAGCCGCTGCGATCTTCGCGCTGGCGTTTGGCTTCGCGTTTGCGACAACGCCTACACCCGCTGCACAGCCGCAAAGCGTGGCCGAACTTGCCACTAATGAACATGCATTCAGGCTTACAGCCACTCAGTATGTGCTTGAGATCACACAGACCGCGCAGGCCATAACCGAGGCTGATGCAACAGCGACACCATCGCCCACCTCTACAACAACAGCCATCCCCACGATGACTGCGCCCAACGCGGATACAGTGGTGATGGGCGAAGTGGCCTCAACCTCTGTCGCGGGCTATCTGGCGATGACAGCGACAATGCTGCCAGCGGCCCCGCTCACTGTCGGCAAAGACACGACGCTGACCAACAGCGTCGAGCCTGCCGAGCCTGTTGAAGCGGCAGCGCGTGATGCCGACAAGACCGATGCCACCTCAACCGATGGTCGCATTGTGAGTGAAAGCGGAGCGGCAGCGGTCACAGGTGGTGGTGGTGGGATTGCTGACATCATGCCACCCCCCGCAATAGCTGTCCCCTCCACTTCTAGCAGCGAATCACGGGGCTTGGCTGCACCCCTCAATCTTCAGCAGGAACAGCTCCAACCGCTGAAGGCTGGCGAAATTGACGATAACGCCGAGTGGGATACCTACACGGAATTCCGCCGCAACTATCTCAGCACCTATGGCGCGATGAGCATCATCGATTTCGATATCACGGGCCGCCAGATCATCATGGTGGTGGATGCTGCGGGCCAGCCCATTCTGGGCGCTCGTGTTGAGGTGTATATGGACAAAACACTTGTGTCGAAATCCATCACCTATGCCACAGGTCTAACGCTGTTCTTCCCGAATGCCGATGCCAGCACACAGCGGCGTGATGAGTTCAAAGTTGTGGTCACGGTCGGTCAATATCAAGCCTTCCAGACGCTTGATCTGAGCAAGATATCGGGTGGATTTAAAGTCCAGATGCCGATTGTGATCGAGCGTGATACTCAGCAGGTGGGCTTGCCCACTGTGCCGCCTTCGTTCATTGAAACGAACGCCAGCACGACACCCACATCAATATTTACACCCGCACCACCGTTACGGTAGGACCCCAGGGAGATAAATACCGTAAGCATCCCCATCCCTGAAGGGAGGGGCTTTTAGCCCTAGTGCTTACCAGACTTGGCCTGAAAAGGCTCCGTTAGAGACGAATAGATAGGCACTTCGGGATACCTCACCAGTTCCGAACTCTGCGGTGAACGATTAAACAGGCGGCTTGGGAGCCAACCGTGTCGTTCACACATAAACCGTCTCATAACTTTGTCGA
>DAOTUR010000407.1:0-1626 GCA_034436915.1 Anaerolineae bacterium | reverse complement strand
AGACAGTATGAGATGATGCCCCATCTCATAGACGCGTCTATCAGAAAAAGTGGTTTGTGCTCCTACGCCTTATATCCCCCTGCCTGAAGGCAGGGGCTTTACGGCGCTTTTTCGGTAATGATTCACCTATCCATGAGAATCGTGTTGGTGTAGGGTCGCCCCTGTTGAAAAAACCGTGTTCTAGGCACGATGCATCGTGCCCCTACAACGACACCATGCTGTTCTGTACGCCTACCACCATGTCTCATCGGTCTTGGTGGCGAGGATCGGTGAATCGCCCATGACGACCACCGTATGCTCATACTGCGCCGCCACCACGTTATCAATCGTCCGCAGCGTCCAGCCATCTTTGGCGGTATAGATGCGGCCTTTGCCCTTCGTCAGGAACGGCTCAATCGTGATGACGAGGCCCTCCGTCAGTGTCTCGCGGGCTTTGCGCGTGTAATAATTGAAGACGCTCGGCGTCTCATGAATATTGCGCCCCACCCCATGCCCGGCCAATTCACGGATCAGGTTGTAGTTGCCCTTCTTCGCCACACCTTCAATCGCACGGCCAATTTCATAGATCGGCGCATTGACTTTGGTGGCAGCAATCCCCGCTTGCAGCGCCTTGATCGTCTGATCGGCCAGATTCTGATACGCAGGCTGAATCGGCGGCACGAGCAGCGTCGCCCCGGTATCGCCCCAATAGCCCTCTAACACGGCTGACACATCGATATTGACGACATCGCCCGCCCGAATCACGCGCTCCCCAGGGATGCCGTGCGCCGCCTCATCGTTCACGCTGATGCATGTCCAGCCCGGATATTTGTAGGCCGTGATCGGCGCAGACTGGGCGTTGTGCTTTTGCAGGAAGGCCGCCCCAATCGCATCCAACTGGCGCGTGGTGATGCCCGGCTCCACATGCTTCGCCATATGCAGCAGCGTTTGAGCACACACCTGCCCGATTCGCAGCAGGCCATCCAATTCTTTTTGCGTGTGGATAATCACAGTGAAAACCTTCAAAATGCGCTGACGGAAGTCCCCCTAGCATAACATACGCCCCAACCCTTTGAGCAGAGGCGAGAAGCCTGCTTGCTTCCAACCTTTTTAAATCGTCCAGGCAGCAAAAGGATCGTCAAAAATAATGTTGTGACAATTTATAAACAGTTTCTTTATTGTTGGTACAAGAAAATAATGTAATATGTCTTTATCTGCCTGATAGATCACATGCGTTTTCATAAGGAGTTCGCCTATGTTGAACATGATTTCCGCTCATCGTTTGCTGCTGAACCGCCGCACCGCTGCCCTTCTCAGCCTTGTGACAGCCCTGGTCTTCTTCGCCACCCTCACGCCCGCACATGCTTAGAAGGACAAGGATTGTCCGCCCAACTCACCGTTGCCAGGGAGTGCTTTCTGCGAAGAAAAACCCGCTCCTGTCGTCAAGAATGATGATGTCTGCAACACGCACTGGACAACCATCGCCGTCAAGAATGGTATCGTCTCTGTCTTTAGCGGCAAGAATGACGACAATCCCAACGGCTTCCTCGTCACCGAAATTTCGCTTAAGGACATTCGCGCCGTGACCGACGAAGAAAAGGCGTCCGGCAAACCGATCCTCATCGTCAGCAAAGACTCTGAATTTGC
>DAOTUR010000406.1:0-2269 GCA_034436915.1 Anaerolineae bacterium | reverse complement strand
AAGCACGGTCTTGAGAACATCAATCGAGAGATGGAACGCCAGAAGGGAATAGAGGGCTTTGATAAAGCTATCCAAAAACGGGAAACCTATGCTGGCTACTCTTTGAATCGTGCCATGCCACGTCTGTCAGCCATCTCTGAGCTGATCAAGGCGTGGATGCAGTTGCGACGGGGCGAAGCACGGGCCGCTGCTACCTCCAGCGCTATCGCACAAAATTTGCGTGTCATATTTGAATTTCTTGAGTTTGAGGTCACCCGTCAGAGTCTCGATTCCGGCTTCACCGTGAGTGAGATAAAGGGCGACTCGGTAGTTGTTCAAGCCCGTATGACGATCAGTGAAACTCTCACACGGCCCATCGCGGCGTTAGGCTCAATGGCAAATGGCCAGTACGAGATTCTGTGTGTGTGGGATCGCCCACAGAGTGATACTCTGACGGCTCAGGTACACAGCCTGAGAGCTGATGACCGTGTCACAATTGTTCTCTATTTTGGGCGATTGAGCCAGGGCAAACGTCAAGAGTTGGCAAAGACCTTGCGTGGCAAATACAGCGCGGCTCTCATCGTTGATGAAAATCTTCTGGTCTATACCGCCATCAAAAGTTTTGATCAGAGTCCGTTCCGTGTCCTGCTTCAGTGTGCGCTGCCGTTTACGACGCTTGTACCTTATACCCCAGGACAAGCAGGCAACGTGCCGCCAGAGATGTTCTTTGGCCGTGATAACATGATTAGCGATTTGCAGCAATCTGAGGCGTGTATTGTTTATGGGGGGCGTCAGTTGGGCAAATCAGCACTGCTGCGCAACGTTCAGCGGCGCTTCCACAATCCTAAGCAGAACCAGTACGCCATTGTTGAGGATATTCGTCTCATCGGCGATCCAGCTTATCATGAAGGACCAGAAGCTATCTGGCGTAAACTGCGTGACAGCTTCAAAGCCCTGAAGCTCCTCCCGGCCAATGTGACAACAGATAAAGAGAGTGACATCGCCAATCACATTCATCAACTCATGATGAAAAACACTAATCTTCGGGTCTTGGTTCTGCTCGACGAGGTCGATAATTTTCTCGACAGTGAGAGCAGACAGAACAACCAGAACAGTCGCTATGGGTTTCCGGTGGTTGATCGACTGCGTGTCCTAATGACGGAAACACAACGCCGTTTCAAAGTTGTCCTGACAGGTTTACATAGTGTACAACGCTTTAACAGCGATCCGAATCAACCGCTGGCTCACTTCGGAACCGCTATCCAGGTTGGTCCGCTTGAACCGCGTGAGGCTTTACAACTGGTGCAAGAGCCAATGCAAATGATGGGTTTTGATATCGATATGGATAACGCGCTGCGTATTCTGTCGTATACCAACTATCATCCGGGCCTAATTCAGCGTTTTTGTTATGAGCTGTTGAAGAATATTTACAAACGGTCTCAACTGACCACACCGTATCGCATCACGCAAGATGATGTGCAGGCGATTTATCTCAAGGACGATGTACGCAGTGCAATTCGTGATCGCTTTAACTGGACGCTGGCGCTCGATCAGCGTTATCAGGTAATAGCCTGGGCCATGATCGAAGATCAAAAGCATCACCACGATAGTTATGCTCGCGAGTATACTCCCAGCGATCTTCTGGCATTGGTTCGGCAATGGTGGTCACGAGGCTTTGAGCGCATTGCTATGAAACCCCTGTTGGATGAGATGCAGGGGCTGGGCGTTTTGACAGCGACTGATGGACGCTACCGTCTGCGTAGTCCGAATCTAGTGCGTTTAATAGGTGAGGAGAATGTTGAAGAAAGTTTGATCATGGTGTTGGAAGACGAGAGACGCCTCGACAGTGCTGACTTGGCGGATCATCTTCATGTACTACTTGATGTGGGCAAAAGCATCTACAGCCCTCTCACTCTGTCTCAAGAACGTGCCTTGAACACGATGCGCTCTGGTGTGTCTCTCGTAACGACCAGTGATGTGTGTGGACAGGATTCGCTGCGCACTGTGTTAAAGAATCTTCTCTCCTCGTTGCCGGAGTCTCACCAGTGCTATCATGAAATGCCGCGTACGATTGTGAACAAAGCAACATTCCATCATGAAATAGAGCGCATTGTTCAAAAAACACAGGCACGCTCAACTATCGCAGTTTTTGCTGTTCTACCAACCCTTCCTTCAACAGCACTTGAACAGCTCATCGATGAAGCCCAGGTGTTCTGTCGCAAACGTCAGGCCGCAAGTTCTGGTTCGTGCCTGCATGTAATCTTTGTGTTCAATACGGAGGGTCTATGGG
>DAOTUR010000405.1:0-9326 GCA_034436915.1 Anaerolineae bacterium | reverse complement strand
GTGTGAGCGTGATGGGCGTCGTCATGCGTAGCGAATCCGAGGATCAAACAGTGGATAGAGCAGGTCAACCAGCAGATTGAGCGCGGCGTAGATCAGCGCGAATGTAATGACAAGCCCCTGAACCGTCGGGTAATCGCGCTGCCCGATGGAATCGACCAGCAGGCGGCCCATGCCCGGCCAGCTAAAGATCACCTCCACCAGCAGCGTGCCGCTGAGAAGCCCGGCCAAGCCTGTCCCCCAGACGGTGATAATCGGCATCAGGGCGTTGCTCAGCGCGTGCCGCCCAATGACGCGGGCGAAGGGCAAGCCTTTGCTGTAGGCGGTGCGAATATAATCCTGGCTCAGAATTTCGAGCAGGCTGGCCCGCGTGATCCGCATCAGGACAGCCAGCATCCCCAGGCTGGCGGCAATCGAGGGCAGTACGAGATGCTCATCATAGCCTGCACCGCTGATGGGCAGGAGACGCAGTTGCAGCCCGAAGAGAATTTGCAGTTGCAGCCCCAACCAGAACACCGGAATCGACACACCGATGAGCGCGATGAGTCGCGTGATGTTGTCCCAGATGGAATTGTGGAACAGCGCCGCCAGAATGCCGAGTGGAATGCCGACAAACACGGCGATCAGCATGGCGCACATGCCCAGGGCCAGCGTCGGCCCCATCGTCTGGCCGATCATCTCCGTGATCGGGCGGCGCGTGATAAAACTGCGGCCAAACTCGCCATGCAGCGCGTCGGTAAAGAAAATCATGAATTGGGTCGACAGCGGTTCATCAATGCCCAGACGGGCGCGGGTGGCCGACAGACTCTGGTCATCACCGTGATCGCCTTCCAGGAACAGCGCGGGATCGCCGGGGAGGACACGCATCAGAAAAAACGTCAGCACATAGATGCCGATCAGGGTGGGAATGAACTGAATGAAACGACCTAATGCGTAGCGCAGCATACATGACGCTTTGTGATTAGATGAGGAAATGCCAGATTCACATCAAAAAATTTAAGAAAAGTTATCCTATCTGTCTGATATATCAGATGATAGGCGAGGGGACGGCCTGAAAACAAGGTCATCGTCTGATATTGGTGCGTTCACTCATCAGGTGTTCATACCGTAGACGAGCGGCCTCTGACAGATATGCTGTCACAGGCCGCCGATGTGTTAGTTGAGGGTGATGAAGGCGAAGCGGATCGTACCGGAGCTGTCTACAGGTAGGCCGCCAACACGCGAGCTGACTAGGCGTGAGGTTGCGCCATTATAGATCGGCACAATCAAAACGTTATCGATAGCCAGTTTTTCAATCTCGCGGAAAGCGGCATCGCGTTCGTCGCCCAGGGGCAGCGACACGGCTTTGCTGTAGAGATCGGCAATCTGAGGCGCAACATCCACCTTGTCATAGCCGCAGTTGCGGCGTGACTTGGAGTTTGCCAGCACGAGCACGACCATGTTTTCCGGATCGGGATAATCCATGCCCCAGCGAATGCCGCCCAATTGCATCGTGCAGTCGGTGCGATCCTGGGTGTAGACCGATGCCTCTGTCGAGGAGATGTTGAGGGTGATTCCGGCCTCAGTGACGGTGGAGGCAATTGCGGCCAGCACACGGTTTTCAGTTTCATTCTGATCGGTGCGAACGGTCAGTTCGATGCCAGCGGGATAACCGGCATCGGCGAGGAGTTTTTTGGCTTTTTCGACATCGCGCTCATACGGCTTGTAATTCTCATCGGCGGCAGACAGGCCAACGGGGTACAGGCTTTCCGCCGGAACGCCCTGACCTTGCAGCACGGTATCGACGATCAGCTTGCGATCAATCGCATACGACAGCGCCTGACGGACACGGACATCACTCAGCATCGGATCGAGCAGGTTGACGCGGAAGTTATACAGTGACAGGGTGGGGACGGTCAGAAGCTGTGTACCCAACTTGGCATCGGCTCTCAAACGAGGCAGATCTGATTCCGGCGCGACGGCGATATCGAGGTTGCCCGCTTCAAATTCGATCACCTGGCTGGAGGATTCGGGGATCACACGGATCACGGCGGTCTGAATCTCAGGCACACCCGCCCAGTAGGTGGGGTTGGCATCCAGCGTCAAATGATCGTTCTGGACGAATTCTCTGACGGTATAAGCACCCGCGCACATAGGCCCCTTGCTGAAATCGGCGCTGTCGGCTGATCCCTGGGCTATGATGACTGCACCGGGCAGTGTGAGGCGTGTCAGGAAGGAGGTGACAGGTCTCGTCAGCGTGATCTGGACGGTCTGATCATCGATCACGGTGACGCCGCTGATGGCGTGCGCGGGTTCAACGGGTTCAGGCGTGGGGGTGCCGGTGTCCACTTTGGCCGCGACGGGGCGGGCGGTGTCCCAACCGAGGATATCTTGCAGCACCAGCCCGGCGGTGTAAGACGTACCGAAAGCAGGATCAGACAGACGGTCAAAGGAATATTTCACGTCGTTGGCATCAAGCGGGCTGCCATCAGAGAATGTCACGCCGCTGCGGAGTTTGAAGATATATACCTTACCATCATCGGAAATCATCCAGCTTTCGGCCAGACCCGCGACGGGCTGGAGCGTGGCAGGATCGTAATCGATCAGGCCCGCGCACACATTCCGCAGCACCATAAATTCATCGGTGCTGGTCGCCGCGTGCGGATCGAGCGTTTGCGGCTGTGATTCGGAAAAAGCCACGGTGATCGTTTTGGCATCTTGAGCGGCGATGCTGGTCGCCAGGGCAGTAACAATCCCTAGAAGGGCAAGAATACGAACTGCGTATCTCATGTGTTGTATCCCCTGTATCTTTGATGTAAAAATAGAATATCAAAGCTAACACATAATTGTTTGTCGTGCAATCAACCTGATTAATCCAAACAATTATCACCATAATAACGAGAAGGCACAGTAGATGAAGCTCACGATTATTGGTGGCGGGGGTGTGCGTACCTCCCGATTGATGCCGTCTCTGGTCAAACGGGCTGAACGCCTGGGCCTGGATGAACTGTGGTTGATGGACAATGACGCTGAGAAGCTCGATCTGATCGGCAGTTTGTGCCAGCACATGGTTCGCAATGCCCCCTTCAAAGTTGTGCTGACGACCAACGCCGAGGACGCCATCAAAGACGCCCAGCATGTCATCACATCGATTCGCCCCGGCCTGGAAAAGGGCCGCGCCGCCGATGAGCGTATTTGCTTCTCACACGGCGTGCTGGGCCAGGAGACGACAGGGGCGGCGGGCTTTGCGATGGCGATGCGGAGCATTCCGGCTATCCTGGATTATGCCCGTATGGTCAATGAGATCGGTGCGCCCGGCGCGTGGATTTACAACTTCACCAATCCGGCGGGCCTTGTGGCGCAGGCGCTGCACGATGCAGGCATCTCGCGCATCATCGGCATTTGCGACAGTGCCAACGGCGCTCAACATGCGGTCAGCCGCTTTCTGGGCGTGCCGATTCAACGGGTGCATCACACGGTCTATGGCTTGAATCATCTGTCATGGACGAACAGCGTGCGGATCGACGCCGACGAGAACGGGCGCGACGGTGAAGAGGTGTTCCCTGGCCTGCTGTTTGATGAGGCATTCGTCCAGGCCACCCATATGCAGATGTTCGCGCCCGGTTTGCGCCGCTGGCAGTCGACCTTCATGAACGAATACCTGCATTACTACTATCACCGCGATGAGGTCTATGCCGCCCTCATGAAGAAGACCGAGACACGCGGCGAAGAAACCCTGCGCCTGACACACGGCCTGCTGGATCGACTGCGTCAGCATCGGGATGATCCGTCGGCCAGCCTGGAAGCCTATCACGATGTCATGGGGCAGCGCAGTCGCACATATATGGCCCATGCACGCGGCGGTCATGATCGCGTCAAAATGGAGCCAATTGGTGACGATGAAGAGGGCTATGCGGCTGTCGCTCTCGGCTGCGTCGAAGCGATTCAGAACAACACGCGGCGCTATACGGGCCTGAACGTCCCCAATCATGGGGCGATTGCGGGCATGGGCTATGACGATGTAGTTGAGGTGGGCTGCTGGATTGATGCCAGCGGGATTGAGCCGGATGCTGTGGGCACAATCCCCGATCATCAACTGGTGCTGATGCAGAGCGTCAAGCTGTATGAGCGGTTGGCAGCGCGGGCCATCCTGCAAAAAGATCGCAATCTGGCGATTCAGGCGCTCACGGTGCATCCGCTGCTCGGCTCCTATCCGCAGGCGCAGACGCTGGTCGATGAATTTCTGGCCGCTCATGCGCCATTGGTAGGAGAATGGCATTGAGCGCCTACGATATCCTGATTCCAGGCAATTATTTCTGCGATCTCATCTTCACAGGGTTTCCACGCTTTCCGTCGCTGGGCAGTGAAGTCTATACCAAAGACCTGACCGTCACCGTTGGCGGAGCGCTCAACACCATCATTGCGATGCGGCGTCTTGGCGTGAATGTCGGTTGGGTCGGGCAGCTTGGGACAGATTTGTTCAGCCGCTTTGTCTTCGATCTGATCGAAAAAGAGGACGTTGATACCTCGTTGATCACACAGCTTGACGCTCCCTTTCAGCGCGTGACAGTGGCGGTGTCCTATCCGCAGGATCGTGCCTTCATCAGCTATGCCGATCCTGCGCCGACCTGTGTGGACATGGTGCAGGCCATCCTGGGGCGCGTCAGCTTCCGACATTTGCACTTCACAGGCTTGCAGCTTGATCCGCAGACACAGGCGCTTTTGCAAGACGTTCGTGAGCGCGGCATGACGGTCTCGATGGATTGTCAGGATCGCATCGAGACGCTCGATACGCCGGGGGTGCAGGATGTCATCATGCATCTCGATATGTTTATGCCCAACGCCAAAGAAGCCATGCATCTGACCGGCTGTGATTCGGTGGCCGCCTCTGCTGAGAGGCTGCGTCCGCTTGTGTCGCTCCTGATCATCAAGGATGGTGGCAATGGAGCCTTCGCATGGCGGGGCGATACCCCGCCGCTCCATGCCGAAGCCCTGACCATTACGCCTGTTGATACCACCGGGGCGGGCGATGTCTTCAACGCTGGATTTTTGACCGCGTATCTCAACGGGCGCGATCTGGCGGACTGTTTGCGTTGGGGCAATATCTGCGGCGGGCTGTCTACCCTGGGCAGCGGCGGCACATCGACAGCGCCGCATCGTGAGCAGGTGGAGGCGATTTTTGCCAGGGGCCATGAATGAGTATCTGTCTTTATGGGGACGGCATACTGATTTTTAGAAATAAAGAATGTTGTCGGGACACGGCGGGCCGTGTCCCGACGACAGCAACTTAAGGACTCACCTTACGCACCCCCATAAAATGATGCCGAGAGCGCTGGAATGAGCTTCAAACCCTTTCTCCCAGCCCCTCCGCCCTGTTCAGAGAGGGTGAGCACAACGCTTGAAGTCCCTCCCCACAACGTGGGGAGGGATTTAGGGAGGGGTAAACTGCGTAAGGTGAGTTAAGGATATGTGGCCTCTGATCAGCCCGCGGCATCTGCTCTCACCAGAGGCTTAAGCCGTTTGTCTGGGAGTACCAAGCCCCGTAAACGAGGCTCATGGCGCGGGCGCAGGCGCGTTTGTAGCCCCATTCATGGGGCTTTGTCGCTGTAGGCGGACGGCTTTAGCCTCCGACAACGCGGCGAGCACTGTCCTTAAAAGATGGATTGTCTTAAGTTGGTGCGTATGGGACACGGCGGGCCGTGTCCCTACAAACCATCATAAACATACAGGATCACTGTCCCCTCAGCGTTTCATCGATGTAGACTCTTGAGAAGGGCAAATGTCCACGATGAGGGTCTTGTACGATCTTGGAAATAACGCTAGGCATCACCAAAACGGGCAATCAATTTGTCCTGGGCGGCCTTCACCTGCTCATCCAGGTCTTGCCGATCAGTATTGGCGATACTGCCTGCCACCAGATGTTTTTTGAGGCGTTGAAGCTCTTTCTTCAAACTCTTCATCTCCTGCGAGACATCATCGCCGTGTTCCTGGGCGCGTTCTGCCGTGTTTGCCAGCCCATGAAAGGTACGACTGAGAGCCTCCCATCGCTCTAAGGTCGAGGTTTGAAGGAACTCCTGATAGAACAGCTTGGTATTGATGACAATCCGTATACGAATGGATTGTTGTACTTTTCTCATGGAATATGTCCTCAGTGTGCGGCCCGCTGGATTCCCGGCGCGGGGCAAGGCATCATAATATGCTATTAGAGTGTGCTGTATGATTCAGGTTCGGTGTGGGCGAGAGGGAACGACAGCGCCTCACAGGGCGCTTTGCGATGCGAGATTAATCCTCGTCTGTTTCGCCATCGATGATCTTATAGACCTCATCGAGCAAATCATCCGCTGTTTCCAGCGCATCCAGGGCATCCTCATCGTGCGATTCCAGCAGCAGAGACGCGGCTTCGAGCAGGGCGGCGCTGGCCTGGATGACCAGGGCGGCCACATCCTGATACTCATGTTCAATCGCCAGATCATTGAGGGCCTGCGTCGCTGATTTCGTCCTGGCGAGGGCCTCCTGAAGCATTTGCACCACTTCTGTTGATGTCCGCATTTAGCTTTTTATCCGTCCATAGCGTGTTTGAGGGCAAGAGGTGTCTGTCAGGACACAGCGCTGTATGGAGCTATATTACCATAGGCGATTTCGTTAGACATCTCAGGAATTTTGCCATCAGTCCGATAGCAGATCAAATCATCATTATGGCAGCGTGGCCGGGAGATGAAAAGAGGGCATGAGAGCGGGATTGCGGAAGGTCGTAATATCCGCGATTAGGGGGCCATCATACGTCAGCACCTGGATGCCATAACCATGATAGACAGTCGGTATCTCGGCCTGCCGATACAGCCCGAAGGCGATCTGATGATTGGCCCGCGTGGGCAGCAGACGCCAGCGTCCCTGGGCCTGCCCGCTGAAAATCGTCCGGCTCGTCAGCGCCCGAATCTCATCCTGCCCACGATACCATGACGGAATAGGCGGCATACTGAACGTGGCATCGCGTTTGAGCAGCACCAGCAGCGAATCAATATCGGCAGTTTCCCAGGCCTGCACATACGCATCAAGTTGTGTTTGCGCGATGTCGTCCAGATGAGGCTGACCCTCGGACGCAGCATCATACTGCGCCAGCGTCGTTCGCGCCCGATGCAGCGCACTTTTAACCGCTGTGACAGTTGTATTCAGCAGCACGGCCACATCATTTGCCGACCACTCTAAAACATCGCGCAAAATGAGAACGGCCCTCTGGCGTGGGGGCAGCAGATGGAGCGCCGCAATGAAGGCCATTGTGATATTTTCGCGCAGGGCCAGATGCTCTTCGGGGGTGTCGTGAGCGGGCATGAGCAGGTCGTCAGGATATGGCTCCAACCAGATCGGCTCCATGACTGCCGCTGGAATCGGTTCAGCCGCCTGTGAGACGGCCTGACGGGTGACAGGAACGACGCGGCGGGGCCGTTTTTTAAGCGTGTCAAGGTAGATGTGGGTGGCGATTTGATACAGCCATGCGCGAAGCGTCGCCCGTCCTTCAAACGTGCTGCGTCCACGCCATGCCCGCAGGAACGTCTCCTGCACCATATCTTCGGCATCCTGCACGCCGCCCATCATGCGGTAGCAGTGGGCTTGTAACTCGCGTCGATACACCTCGATCAGGATGCCAAACTGCTGTTGATCGAGCGAAGAAAGAGACGAGAGGCGAGGATTTTCCATAACTCTCCACCTGAAAAAACAATTCGATTGGCACAAAAAGATCGAGACCGAACCCTTTTGATGTCTATTGTCGTCTTAACTTGAGTGATTTTAATGAACGTTGGAGAATCGGGAATGAAGTCTTTTCATGCCAGTATCACCATCAATGCCTCTCAAGACACGATCTGGAAAATCCTGACCGATGCGCCGCATTATCCAACCTGGGACCCCGGTGTGATTCGTATTGAAGGCACAATTGCCCCCGGCGAAAAGATTGTCGCTTACAACAAAATCAGCCCTGGTCGTGCGTTCCCCGTAACTGTTAGCGAGTTTGTCCCCGGCCAACGCATGGCCTGGACGGGCGGGATGCCCTTTGGCCTCTTCACCGGGGTACGAACCTTTACGCTTGTGCCAAAAGGCCGCAGCACGGATTTTACGCTGCGAGAAGAATTTATCGGGCCTCTTCTGGGCCTAATCGAGCGTACTATACCAGATATGACCGCATCATTTCAGGATTTTGTGGTCGGATTGAAAGCACAGGCAGAGCAGGCATAATCTCACACATCGATAGGCATCACGGAGAGGAAGCGACAGCATATGACACAGGACGACACAAACGAGTTGGGGACAAAAGACAATCCCTGGGTTCTCAAGACGCCGCCAGGGACAGCCGAGTACACGCTGCATCGGGATGAGACAGCGCCGTCGCCTGTGCTCGTTTGCAAGGTGGGGACAACAACATTGCTCTATGATCTGCGCTGTATTGAAGACCTCCACGCGATGCTCAAGGCGCATGGGGATTGGATGGAACTGGGCAGCGCGGATGAGCAAAAGCCCGCCAAAGAGGGGACAGTCGAGGCATGGAGTCGTTCGCCAGACAATCCGGTTGGCGGTTGGTATGGACTCAAAAAGGGGCTTCGCGGACGTTTTGGCATGTATATCCCGCCCCTGTTAGAGCGTCTGGGTCTGGCCGAACTGGAACACAATCCCAAAAATAACCGTATGCGGGCGCGATAAGGTTATCGTCGCCATTTTGGTGAGCCTCAATGCGGCGTGATCGGGGGCATGACATGTCATGCCCATACATCTGACAATAAGGATTGAAGGCCCGATATAAGCGTATTTTTGTAGGGGCGAGTCATGACTCGCCCAACCCGATCTCCCCTCTTTCGATCATGTGTTTTGTGGTATAAACGAGTCTAATGACATCACATCTTTACATGGAACGTGTGGGAATGCTGTCAATTTGGATAATTTTCTGGCAATGTACCCATATCGATAGGCCAAATCATACGAAAATGATCTTTATATAAGACGTGACTAAAGAAAATTGGTTATATCACACAAGACATGGCTATTCTTGCTATAGACCTTATTCATGACCTTAGACAAACCCCGCTGTCTTATAGATCATACTGATGCTGTCACAAGTCATTGTCACTTTTAGACAATAACGCGCCATAACTTTAATCACTCCCATACAATTGTAAAACCTTAGAAGGTGGTTAAACTGAACAGCATCTCTTGCTTACGTGTGCATCGTAAAGGCATTGCTGCTGTCAACGACCCCCGGCTGAAGCCGGGAGCATGAATAATGCTCAGGTTGACCAGACTCAGGCTTGATGTCAGAGCCTCCGTTAGGGGCGAATACATAGGCACTTCGGGATGACCTTCCA